>CAWDOZ010000095.1:0-20258 GCA_963803935.1 uncultured Fibrobacterota bacterium
GGGATACGCCACTTCGTTTTGCCTTTTTCGCTGGTGGTATGCGGCGACAAAGTTTGGGAAACAAAGAACGGTGAAATTCCCCCGCTACTAGTTAACGCCCAATAACCACCGGCTGTTCAAGAGAAGTTGCACCAAATGCACAGGACAGTACGTATTTTCCGAAGGGCCTTGTAGCTCCCGATTGGAAACTCAAACTATGTGCACCCGCACTCTCTTCGCCATCGAGCACGACGGAAACAAGCCGGCCTTGAATATCGAACAGCCACAAAGAAACATGCTCGTTGCTGGCAAGATCAAAAATTATCTCTGTCCCTGCTATTCGTGGAGATCCATGTTTCCCAAGACTCGGTGCCCCGCGTGCAACAGCAGTACCGCCGGTGGGGGAGATGATGACCGTGCCGTTGGTCCCGACCGCAACAAATAGGTTGCTTCCCCAGCCGACGCCATAGAGCCATTGGGTAGTCGGCGATGTTCTGGCGGTCCAGATACTGCCGGTTGGCGAGGTAAGAATCGGACCAAAGTTCCCCACGCCCTCGTGCCCAACTAGCACACATTGATTATCGGCCCAGACAATATCGGAAAGCGTTGCGGAATCACCCGAGACCTGGCTGGTCCAGCTCGTTCCGTTCGGCGAAGTTAGAATTGTGCCTATTTCGCCGGTCGCTACAAATTCTTCCCCGTTCCATGTTACCGAGCACAGAAGGGGTGTCGCCGTACTCATTGAAGAGCTTGTCCAAGTAATGCCATTGGGTGATGTAAGGACTGCCGAGCTCAGATATCCGCCAACAGCTACGAAAATAGCGGGCTGGCCCCCGAAGGCTATGCCGAAAAGATCGCAGGTACAGGGGGAGGTCCGCTCACTCCATGACAGGCCGTCGGGCGAGGTAATAATGGTACTATTGATGCCCACTGCAATAAACTCATTATCCGCCCAAATCGCTCCGCGAAGCGAGTTCTTCGTAGCGCTCTGGTGCAGGGTCCAGTATGTTCCGTCGGGCGAGGTGAGGATGACGCCGGAGTCGCCCGCGGCAACAAACAGGCTGTTGCCCCATGTTACGCAAAAAAGCTCCCTGGACGTCCCAGTAGTTTGCTTCGCCCAACTGGTTCCATTTGCCGAGGTGATAATTGTGCCTGAGTCACCGACAGCGACATACTTACCCCCTCCAAAAACTACTCCGCGAAGCTCGGCACTCGTGCAAGCGCTGGTTGATACCGTTGTCCAGGTGGTTTGCGCTACCACGCTCAACGGCGGCAGACTCAAGATGAATAGCACAAATAAGGCAAACACCACTGACGAAATCGAAATTTCAATATTCTTTAAATTTTTCATAATTCCTCCCTTTTTCGAAATGGTGATGAACCTGTTTCCGAATCCTATAAGTTTTGAGTCCGATACAGGGTGATTTCCCTTTCACCTACGGATTGCAATTAACATTATTATTTATCATCATTATTTATCATCCGAGCAGCCGAATTGAGTTCAGATAACCGCAAAATCCGTACCATTAAAAAAATTGTATTTGATTTATCAATCACCACGCGCAGCATAATATAGAAAGCGGATCCCGTGCAGAAAAGGCATGAATAAGGGCATCAGCAGCGCCGGTTTATCAGAATGGGGAGAAAGATTAATGAAAATGGAACTCTTCCTGCTCGGAATCTCGATGAAAGCACTATCGCATAGTCGCATATAAATACGGCCAAGAGTGAATTCAATATGTCTGAGAATATATAATTAAGGCCCTTTGACCCGTTAAATTTGAACGACGTTCTCATTCCGGCTTATATTTTGCAACCCCTCTTCAATCAGTAGCTTAGAGCTCCATAAATGGAAAAATTCGATCTAAGTTTGTAGTAGCTTAGGTTGACCCTGCAATTCAAATGATCGCAAACCATATTTGACCTTTTTTGTTGCTGATTCCGGAATGTGGTGCTCCTGACCGGCGTGGCATAATTGTTGCAATAAATAGTAAAAAGTAAACTAAGAATGTACGACTCTCAGGATAAAAGGAGGCTATTATGAGTGGATTATATGCATTACAACAATTCCTGAGGGGGATGATTCCATTGGTCGCGCTGGTCATATTCAGCAGAGCAGGTGCAATTAACGCTACGAGCATAATCGAGGCTATCAGGGGGGGAGATAACGTAACTATACGGAAGTTACTGCACGATAGCGTTGAAGTCAACGCAAAAGACAATAATGGTTTCACGCCCCTTATGGTAGCGGCCGCACTGGGAAATGTGGTAGTAGTGACCCAGCTTATCGACTCGCGGGCTGATATAAATGCGCGGGATTATTTCGGACAAACCGCCCTATTCTATGCGGCGGAGGAAGGCAACGATGCCGTTGTGGGATTGCTCCTCGAAGCAAAGGCCAATGTTGACAGCAGGGGGAGAAATGGAATTACCGCTTTGATGATCTCTTCAGGGATGGGCCATGAACTGGTGGTCAAGATGCTCATAGATGCTCACGCTGAAGTAAATGCTCGAGTTACGATAGGGCAGAGTGCCCTCATGTATGCTTCCTATGGAGGGAATGAAAATATTGTAAAGCTGCTTCTCAATGCCAATGCCGATGCAACAGCCCAAGATCGATTTGGCGGAACGGCCCTCAGCATTGCCGCCTTCGAACAGTACCCGGCAGTTGAAAAACTGCTGATTGGATCGACGGGAAGGCAGGCATCATCCCGATAATAATCGATTGTTGCGGAAAAACCGGTTTAGAGATTATCCATGTTGCCCCAAAGACAAAGACGTGAAGTTAATATAGTCCGGAATTGAAGCTGCGCTCGATCTGAAGCCGCAAAATCGAATATTAACCCCCCCTCCTCCTTCAAGGAAGAATGGGCATTAAGCCGTCTAAGGGCAGCGAGGCTTATGCTTTAAAGAGAATTAAAAAAACTTGAAAAACTCAATTATTTATCTGGAGTCTGCGACCATTCGTGCGTCTCAATAGATTATTAAGATCAATACAATTCTGATATCTTTTCATGGGTAATGAAATGCCTGCCGGGTAGATCCTCATTTTTTAGAAGGATTTCTCAAAATAAATTCCATAAATAATAATGGAGGGCCAACCATATTCCGGAAATTTGCCGTGATCAACCGCAAATTGTCATTGCGTTATAGAGTTGGGTTTTTCGTAATTTGCCGATATTTAAAGTATTGCTGCACCAACTGTGGCGACTTAGAATAAAATATTCGTGGTTATCAATAGACGCCGATTTGCTGGCAAAAAAGGAATGACTCTTGCAGGAAACCTCCGGTAGGGGAAGAGGCAAAATGATGGGAAGAACCAATGCAATGCATTAAGCTGCTCTATGGTGAGCCTTATTGGGGTGGTGAAAACGTGGTGGTCCTGCGCAGTGGGTATTTCCCAAGTGCGTGCTGAACTGCAGATCAATTGGGGGAGCCTTCAGTATGTATCGGATGACAAAGGTCCATTTCCTCACTATATTGATGGCAAGCTGGCTGTCGGCTCAGGGGACTGGTAACTGTACAAACCTGGCTATTTTATCGCCTGAAATGCACGATTCGGTTCTTCCCCAAATTATGGCACTTGACAATATTGTCAGAGAAGATGCTCGATCGATTATCGGGAACGCCGCTGGGGGCGGCTGCTTCCATAAGGACTCTATCAGAGTACATACCGCTGAAATAATGCAGCGCCTCATTATCCCCGAACAGTATCTGGCGCTGCTTGAATCGGCAATCAACATTAGGCTTGCCGATGTAGAACTGTCGTATCTTTCCATTCTGCGACGGCATTATTTGAAGGCCATCGAGGCACTGCGGGAGATGAATGAAGAACTTGCCAAGCCGAATCCGGTGCAATTAATAATTCAAAAAAAAGCACTGGCAATCTACATTGAAATTCAAGAGGCAGATGAGGACGACTTGCAGGCACATAGGGAAAAACCAACCGGAGCACCGGCTATCTTTCCTTTTTATAGAGTAAGGGAGTCTTTACCGCTTGGATTGCCCCTTTTCGCCGGATCGTCTGATTCGGCCAGTTCGTCTCCCGGTGCTGTTTATGGCCGGCCAAACGTCAGGGTTTCGCAATATCAGGGGCCCGCAATGAGCATGCGGGAATCATCAGTTGCCCTTGGCAGTGCGCAAAGCTTAGCTAATAAAACAGGTGCGGGGATACAACGGAAGCATGATGCGGAAGCGGCGCCATAAGCCTTAATGCTTCTGGTGGGAGAATCTGCAAGAACGGGTTCTCTCACCAGAAGACTTTAAATTATTATTTATTTACTCCCCAGGCTTTTACCATATCTCCAATTCTGAACAGCGCATATAGCATGGTCCCCGGGATGCCGATGATCAAGGTAATCGGGATCCAGATCGCGTTGAAGGCACTCATCTTTGCCATGTCAAGGCACACAATGATTGTAAGCAGTATATTAACACAGGCAACCAGCAGCAGGAGGGCTACGAAGCAGATTCGACAGCGCATTGGGTGTCGGGCCAGGAAACTGCCCATCATGGACCCGCGGTTTTGCAAGCAATAACTGCCGGCTATGCAATTGGGCGGACATTGCATATTTCCGCGCATCATCATGCCTTGCCGGCCGGGCATGCACATTCCCATTCCCTGTTGACCAGGCATGCACATTCCCTTTGCCATTTGACCGCTGCCCGGCATCATCTGCGTGCAGTCCTTGGCGGCGGGCATCATATTCGGATTGTTCTGGGAAAAGGTCGCACATGAAATCGCCAGGGTCAGAATCGGTAATACCACGCACGATAGCTTCATACCGCCTCCTATAGTTTAAATGTTGCACAACTCCTGCGTATAGTTTTAAAGAAGCAGTTCCATCCGGACTTCGGCACGCCAACGGACCTGTTCGGCACTGCTGATAATATAGATACGCCGCCATAGCGGAATCATGAATTGTGGCGTTGCCGACGCGCTTTCCGGTAATCCCAGAATGTGCCAATCTGTAAAGGCCCCCTGCGGGATGGAATCGGCCCTCGCCACCTGCACAGAGTGGAGACTGCGTCCTGTTTGTGTAAATACACCATATATAGTATCCTTTCGGCGTAATTATACAACATATGGTTATTATGTTGCCTGTCCTAACTGTGCCTGGTTACAACATTTTTCCCCCTCAATTGATCTCAAAATAAAAATCTTGTTTGAATTCCCTGAATAATTTATAATAATGGGGAACAGTGGGTTAAAATGGGTAATATTATGCATGGGTTTCACGGCAAATTCGATTATTCCGTCGACATTAAAGGGCGGCTGAACATTCCAGCGAAGTTCCGCAAGGCGCTTAGCCCGGAAGCCGAGGAGACCTTTGTCATCTGCCGAGCACCAGGCGGCTGCCTTCGAGCCTATCCCCAAAATCAGTGGGATTCCTATGTGGCTGAATTAAATTCTCGGCCCGAGACCCCAGAAACTCTGCGCAATAAGCGCCTGCTGTACGATACAACAGCGGAGTCGACGCTTGATGCACAGGGCAGAATTACCCTTGCCGGAAATCAGCTTGACATTGCAGGAATTAAGTGTGCGGTAACGCTTCTTGGCCATGAAACCCATATTGAGATTTGGGAGCCTGCACGGTATGCGGCCTATCTTGAAAGCGATACCGATTTTGACACGGTGTACTTCCAATCAGTGCAGGCCGGGCTCCTGAAAAAATGAGCGAGTTCTACCACGCTCCAGTCCTGCTGGAAGAAGTATTAACCCTTATTCCTCAAAAGCGCGACGGCGTCTATCTCGACGGTACGCTGGGGGGAGGGGGGCACTTCCGCGCTATTGCCGCGAAACTCGATGAAAACGGCATCATGATTGGATTGGATCGCGACAGGGAGGCCATTGCATGGACCATCAACCATCCGCAGCCATTACTCCCGCGCATCATCATCGAGCAATCGCGATTTTCCGAGTTCGACCAGGTGATTAGAAAGCACGGCATAGAAGCCGTCGATGGTATTTTGCTCGATCTCGGGGTTTCCTCCCGTCAGATTGATGCACCCGAACGCGGGTTCAGTTATATGCAGAGCGGCATCCTCGATATGCGAATGGACAGCCAAGGCGTCCCGGCGCATGAACTCATCCGCAAGACTACTACAGATGAACTCTCCAGGATTCTCCATGAATACGGCGAAGTGGACCGTCCGGGGAGGATAGCGGCTTTTATAAAAGAGGCAGGCATGCGGCATGTGGCAATGACCGCCGCTGATTTGCGTGAAGCCTGCTCAGCGGCAGTAGCAGGGCCGGTACCCCTGGCACTCCTTGCCAAAATTTTCCAGGCGCTCCGCATTGCAGTCAACGACGAGCTCGGTGAGCTCAATCGGTTCCTATCAAAGGTGCTTCCGGTTCTCCGAACCGGCGGACGGCTACTCGTCATTTCGTACCACTCCCTCGAAGATCGTATGGTCAAGGAGTTCATGCGCCAACATGAGCGTATCTGCACATGCCCGCCGGAACTGCCGCAATGTTGCTGCGGAAGAAGCCCCTTGTTTAAGCGGATAACCAAACGGGTTATTCGACCAACGGCAACTGAAATCGCCCTGAATCGGCGAAGCCGCAGCGCACGGCTCCGCGGAACCGAAAGAACGGGGGCTCCGGTGTGACAAGGCATCGCTATTATCTGGATTACACTGCACCTGTAATGCGCATCCGCCCTATGGTCACGCTTATCATCGGCCTCATCCTTACCATAGCTTTTCCGCTGGCTATCGTGTGGAAGCAAGCCTTTATTGCAAGTACTTCGGTCCAAATTGAGGTGATGACCGACACCGTCTCTGCCATGAACCGGCGCATTACCGGGCTCGAAACCGTCTGCCGGCGGATGTCCGGCAGCGAGCGAATCGAATCCTTTGCCCGAACTGTGCTCAAGCTCGACTATCCAGCAGCAAGCCAGATTACCATTATTCCCTGTACCGTCCAGCAGAAAGGAAAAAAACAGGGTGACGGCATGAGTCAGCTTCTGGCTGCGGTTCGGGAGCGTCCGGCACAAAAGGAGGCGGGCGAATGAACCGGTTCCGTATCAGGCTCCAGTTCATCTGCTTGCTCTTTGCGTTTGCCGGCCTTGCGGTCGCCGGACGGCTCTTTGTCGTCCAGGTCGTGCAAGGACCGGAGCTCGCCGAGCAGAGCCGAATGCAGTCGCAGGAGCGATGTATAGTTCCGGCCAGGCGCGGCGATATCCGCGACCGGTGCGGCAGGGTGCTTTCGGCAAATACCCAAGGCGACCTTTCCTTAACAGTCGACCTTCTTGGCGCCGCCGCTCAGGGAGCTTCGCCGGTCAAAAGAGCTTATCCGCTCGGAGCTGCTGCAGGACCACTAACCGGCTGCATTGGCAAGGACGGTTATGGGCTCTCAGGAGTCGAGTTTACATACGACAAATATCTGCGCGGCGAGGATGGTTGGATCATTGTCCAGCGCGATGGCCGCAACCATCGTTATCGCAAGATCGGGCTCCCGAGCAAGGAGCCCCGAATGGGTGGTACAGTCTACCTAACTATCGACGCAGAAATTCAGAAGATTGCCGATGATGCGGTGAAGGAATCGGTCGCAAGCCTCCATGCGCACGGCGGTCGGTGCATCGTAATGGACCCGGCCACGGGCCGCATATTGGCGATGGTCAACGAACCGTCCTTCGACCCGAACGCTCCGGGTGACTGTTCAAAGCTGCGGCTTCAAAACGACTGCCTGAGCGCGATATTTGAACCAGGATCGACCTTTAAGATCGTCACTGCGAGCGCTGCTCTTCAGGAGGGAGTAAAGAAAGAGGACGATATCATTGACGCAAATAACGGCGTTTTAATTGTATGCAAAGAACCCATTCGGGATCACGAGCCCTACGGCAAATTGACATTTGCGCAGGCGCTTGCCTATTCGAGCAATATTTGCTTTGCAAAGATCGGCATGGCGCTTGGCAGCCAGCGGCTATACCGATATGCAACGGACTTCGGCTTTGGTGCCCGAAGCGGCATAAATCTTTCCGGCGAAGAGCGCGGTATACTTCATCCGGTAAGCACCTGGTCGGGCCGTACGCTTGCGACTATGGCCTTCGGGCAGGAAGTTTCAGTTACCCTTATGCAGATGATGGCCGCCTATGGCGCAATCGCCAACAATGGCGTCTTGGTTAAACCGCAGATCGTCGAAAAGATTGTTGGCGATGACGGTGCTGTCGTTGAGCAGACGTCGGTACAGCCGGTCCGCAGGGTCGTTTCAGATGAAACTGCGCGACGGCTGTGCGTGCTGTTCAAGGGTGTGGTCGACAGCGGTACCGGCAAAAAGGCTGCTATTGGCGATATCGCCGTGGCAGGTAAAACCGGAACCGCGCAGAAACTTGACGGCAAATGCTACTCTAAGACACGGTCATGGGCATCGTTCATCGGCTTCATGCCCTCTGATCATCCGGTTCTTCTCTGCGGGGTGGTCATTGACGAACCGGCGAATAATCTCATGGGAGGCACGGCCGCAGCCCCGGTATTCAAAAAAATCATGACCCAAATTCTCGGCCGGCCGGATCTTGATTATGCGGAAAGACTCCTGAAATACCAGAAGACTCAGACTGCGGCTGCGGGCAACGGCACGGCGGTTGCCGCAGGTCGGTCGGTACCTGATAAAAAAAATGTGGCTGACGACTCCGCGACGGTGCCTGGCGAAGGCAACCTGGTTCCTGCGGTTTGCGGCCGGGATGTCCGTGACGCAATCAACCTTGTCAAATTGCAGGGGATAGAACCCATCGTCATCGGCGCCGGAATCGTTTGCCGCCAGAGCCCTGCGGCAGGCATGCGGTTCTCTCTGCCGCGCGCCTGTACGCTTATCTGCACCTACGATTACAATCAGGGAGCGGTTCGCTGACCATGAACCTCGAAGCCCTTCTGAATAAATCCGGAGTGCCGACTCTTGCGTGTGGGGGTTCCACTATTAAAGTCGAGATCACGGGAATTACTGCCGACTCACGGTCGGTAAAGCCCGGCGACCTTTTTGTGGCCATTCCGGGAACTAAGATTGACGGCACCAAGTTCATCGAGGATGCGGTGGCGAAGGGTGCCGTTGCCATTGTTGGCGAACGGCCTCTTGTGGGCACAACCGTTGCCTGGGTTCAGGTAGCACGGGTACGACAGACGCTTGGCTTGCTGAGCGCGGCATTTTGGGGTGTGACTATTGAAGAATACGAGTTGGTCGGCATAACGGGTACCAACGGTAAGACAACGGTTGCCCATCTCTTCCGCAAACTCTATGAGCAGCGTTATGGTATCGAAAGTGCCTGGATGTTTGGTACCATCGATTATAAGCTTGGCGGAGCGCGAACCGCTGCAACGCACACAACCCCAGAATCGTTCGATATTTTCAGGCTCCTCGGCGAAGCGGTTGTCCGACCGAAGGCGTTGATTTTGGAGGTATCGTCGCACTCCCTTTCGCTCGACCGCATCGGCGGACTCTCATTCGACTGCGCCGTCTTCACAAACCTGACCCAGGATCATCTCGATTTTCACGGCACTATGGAGCAGTACTACCTTGCAAAGAAGCGCCTCTTCACAGATTATGTGAAAAAGGGCGCCCGTCGGATCGTGAATATCGACGACTCTTGGGGTCGCCGCCTTGCCGGTGAAATCGGGCCGGAGCGCACACTGACCTATGGGAAGGCCATGAACGCTGATATCCGGATAGTCAATTTTACCTGCACTTGGCAGGGAACCAGTGTCGAATTCCTCGATGCGGGCAAGCGCATTACCATATCCTCACCACTGCGCGGCGCCTTCAATGTCTATAATATAGCTGCCTTCTACGCCGGCGCCCGCTGTCTGTCGGTCGACATTCCGGCAATTGTTGCAGCGTGCGCGAACATCGGCGTTGTCACCGGGCGGATGGATGTCGTGCCACTAAACGCCCCGTTTACCGTGGTGGTCGATTACGCTCACACGCCCGATGCGCTTATTAATATCCTGCAGGCGACTAGGCCAATGACCCGGGGAAGAATTATTTGTGTATTCGGCTGCGGAGGCGATCGCGATCGTTCCAAGCGGCCGATCATGGGACGCGCAGTGGCCGATTGCGCTGACGAGGCGATTGTGACTTCCGATAATCCGCGCAGTGAAAAGCCCGAGGCAATCATCGCCGAAATCCTTGCCGGGATGCCCCTCGACATCCCGCATCGGGTTATTGTTGACAGAAAAGAGGCCATTCGCAAGGCCTTGTCGCTGGGTAAGGCCGGAGATTGCATCGTTATAGCCGGGAAGGGTCATGAAACGTATCAGGAAATTGCTGGCGTGCGTCATTTTTTCGATGATCGAGCAATAGTGACGGCACTCTGGAACGGGATGAATAATCATGCGTAGGGCACACGACGACACTCCCCATCCGCTCACACTGGGCAATTGCATTTCCTGGGGCCGCGGTGCATCTACGCTCTCAGCGTCTGCACAAAAGAAGGTCGTGCATGGGGTCCAGAACGACTCGCGAATTGTAAGGCCCGGCGAAGTATTCGTTGCCATTGTAACCGATAAGGATGACGGACATCGTTATGTCTCCGCGGCATTCGAAAAGGGCGCTGTTGCAGCCATTGTCGACAAACACGCAGCGATCGAGTGTTCCCTCCATAACCGGAAGAAACTCATTAAGGTTGCAAGCCCGCTCGCATCGATCCGGCGGATTGCGGCGTACTATCGGCGCGAACTCGGTTGCCTCATCATCGGCATTACCGGGTCGAGCGGCAAGACAACCACGCGACACTTCATTGCGACGGTGCTCGGCGCAGTGTATCCCATCGGTGAAACCCGATCAAACTGGAACAATCATCTCGGCGTGCCGATGAGTCTTTTGAGTTTTGCAGGTGACGAATGGGCAGGCGTCATCGAAATGGGGGCGAACCACCAAGGAGAGATATCCGTGCTTTCGAAGATTGCAGCCCCGGACATCGCGGTCATTACAAACATCGGTTATGCCCATGTCGGCCTCTTCGGGAGCCTGGGAAAAACGACCGCCGCGAAATTTGAAATCATCGACGGTCTGAATACAAAGGGCGGATTCCTTCTTGCTAACGGTGACGACGCGAGAGTCGTTGCAGCGGCAAAAAAATCTGGAGCGACAACGATCTTTTTCGGCTGCAGCCGACGCTGTTCAATCCGCGCCGAAAATATCCGGTTCTTCGCTGAAACCGGCCTCGAATTCGAAGTGGATGGATTCGCATTTCGGCTCTCAGTGCCAGGTCGCCACTTTTTGTACAGCGCCCTGCCGGCGATCTTCCTCGGTCGGCGATGCGGAATTCCGGACGAAATCATCGCGAAGGCTCTCACCAGGCTCAAGCCCGTTACCATGCGAGGTGTAATTACAAAAAAGAAAAAGGTCGCGTTCATTCTCGATTGCTACAATGCCAACCCGTCATCGATGAAAACCGCGGTGGAACAGCTCATAGAAATAGCTCCGGCACATAGGCGAGTAGCAGTGGTGGGCGACATGTTAGAGCTCGGTCGCTATGCGCCTCGCCTCCATCGGGAGGTTGGGGTTTTGCTGGCCCAAAACAAAGTAAAAAAAATTATTGCAGTGGGACAGTTTTCGACCGATGTTGCAAAAGGCGCTATGAAGGCAGGAGTTGACCCGAATTCAATTGTTACGGTTGAAACCGCTGAAGCGGCCGCAGCGTCGCTCAGATGTTTGACGGTTGCAGGGGACACGGTGCTGCTCAAGGGGTCGCGCGGAGTTCATCTGGAGAAAGTCTATGAAACCTTCTGAAAAATTCGATCTCCGGGTAACCTTTCCGAACCGTGTTGGAATCGTCGGCGCCGGCCGCAGCGGCATAGCCGCTGCCCTGTATTTCAAGTCAAAGGGCACCGGCGTTTTCGTCAGCGATTTATCGGCTCCGGAATTCCTAAAGGCAACTTTGACGCGGAACGGGCTTGGGGAGGTTCCCTATGAAGCGGGAAAGCATACTGCAGCACTCCTGCAAAACGATCTTATTGTCCTCTCACCGGGGGTACGGTCTGATCTGCCGATCTTGGTGCAGGCGCGCGAAAAAGGAATTCCTGTATGGTCGGAACTCGAACTCGGCTTTCGCGCTAGCGATGCAGCATTTCTAGCGATTACCGGCTCCACCGGCAAAAGCACGACTGTTTCGTTACTTGGTGAAGCGCTCTTGGCAGGGGGGAGGGCGACAACGGTTGCTGGGAACATCGGCATACCCCTTGTCAGTGTTGCAGCCGGGCTGCCGCGGGACGCTGTCGTTGCCGCAGAGGTATCGAGCTTTCAGCTTGAAACGATAGACCGGTTCAGGCCTTTGGCTGCCGCAGTGCTCAACCTGCTCAAGAATCATCTTGACCGGTACCGGAGTGAAAACGAATACTACGATGCCAAGAAACGAATCGCGGAAAATTTCACCAAGGACAACTTTCTGGTGCTGAATATTCACGATGTCAAACTCACAGCATGGGCGGACACGATGAACAAACGGACCAATGTGATCTTTTACGGGCATATGCCCGGCGCCGGCGACAGTTTCTGGTACGATGAAGGCATGGGAAAAATTCGTTACCGCTTCGGCGGAGTGCAGGGAACCATACTTGATATCAAGGATATGAAGCTTGGCGGACGCCATAATTTCGAAAACGCGGCGGCAGCGGCGGCGCTGGCCAAGGTTGCTGGAATCGATGATGGAGCCATTGGTCGGGGCCTGGCGGGTTTTCGCGGCCTGGAACACCGACTCGAATTCGCCGGCGAACGCTCAGGGGTTCGCTACTATAACGATTCGAAATCCACTACTGCAGAATCGGTACTATGTGCTGTGGCCGCCTTCAAAGGTGGCGTCCACCTCATTGCTGGCGGCAGGGACAAAGGATGCGACTTTTCGCTTCTGAAACCTGCGCTCCGCCGCCATGTCGTCGACGTCAGCCTGATCGGCGAAGCCGCCGGCCGGATGGAAGCCGAATGGCAGGGAATTGTGCCGATTTATCGGTGCGTTACCCTCGAAGAGGCAGTCCTGGCTGCCGCGCACCGCAGCCTTCCGGGTGATGCGGTGGTGTTTTCCCCGGGATGTTCGAGTTTCGATATGTTTGCCAATTACGAGGACCGCGGCAACCGTTTTAAAGCGATAGTTGCCGCATTGACCGGTGAAAGGATTGTTCGGTGAACACCAAACGGGAAAAAATGGACTGGCCTCTGTTTGCCGCGATCCTGATCATGCTCGGATTCGGCATCGTGCTGGTCTACAGCTCTTCATTTGCACTCTCGCAAAATAAATACGGAGGACCTGACTACTTTCTCGCCCGTCAGAGCATCAGAGCCCTGGTCGGGATTGCGTGCTTTATGATATGCATTAATGTTGATTACCACCGCTGGGGCCGCATGAGCTCGATACTCTTTCCGGCGTCTATCATTCTTCTCGCTGCATTGCTAGTCCTGCCTTCGCACCATGCAATCAACGGAGCGCGGCGCTGGTTAAGCCTCGGACCTTTGCAGTTTCAAGTATCTGATATCGCTCGGATTGCCCTTGTTCTTTTCCTTGCCCGTAAATGCGATCAAGCCGGAGGTGAAATGCGCCGGTTGAAAACCGTCGTAAAACTAATAGCGCTTTCCGGCATAATCTGCGGTCTCGTTCTTGCTGAGCCGAATTTTTCGACAGCCGCCATCACCGGCATAATCGCGATGGCAATTCTTTTTATTTCGGGCGCAAACATAGTTCACCTCGGCGCAATAGTTCTGCCTGCGATCCCCGCGGCGGTGGGGCTGGTTCTCATCGCTCCCTACCGCCTGCGACGGCTGAAAAGCTTCCTCGACCTTGCTGGCCACCGTGGTGACTCCGGCTATCAGTCTTTCCAGTCGCTCGTTGGGCTGGGTAATGGTGGACTGTTCGGGGTCGGACTTGGCAAGGGAGAACAGAAATTCTTCTACTTGCCCGAGCCGCATACGGATTTCATCGTTTCAATACTAGGTGAAGAGATCGGCTTCATCGGTCTTCTCGCCGTCGGCTCGGTTCTCGCATTTATAGTGTACCGAGGCATGAAAATAGCCTCGCGGGCGCCCGACCGCATGGGGCAAGTAATGGCGTTCGGATTTACGGCAGCCATTGCAATGTATGCCATTATCAACGCCAGCGTTGCCAGCGGGCTCATACCGACAACAGGCGTTCCCATGCCATTCCTCAGCTATGGGGGCATGAGCCTCATCTTTACCATGAGCAGTATGGGCATCGTTCTCAATATTGCGAGCCGGTCGAATTCCGGTTTGCCGATGGTAACTGGAGGAGGGAATCATGCAGCATTTTAAAAAGCGGATCCACCTTGTAGGAATCGGGGGCGCGGGCATGAACGGGCTGGCCGAGCTGCTTCACTGTTACGGCCATGTCGTCACCGGCAGCGATCGTGTTGCATCGGCAACCACTGCGCGATTGGAAAGCATTGGCATCCCGGTTCAGACCGGACACGACCCACGATATGTAAAGGATGCGGAACTGCTCATTTACTCAAGCGCAATCCGCTCGGAAAATCCCGAACGGATATTTGCCCATGATCATGGGATCGCCGAGCTGCGCCGCGCCGAGGCGCTTGGGCAGATCATGCGGACTTTTTCCACCATCTGTGTTGCGGGCACGCATGGCAAAACCACAACTACATCGCTCGTCGGCGCAATTCTGACCGAGGCGAACCTTAAACCCACGATTATGGTAGGGGGGACACTCCAGCGCGAACCTACGCCCATGGTCATCGGGAGCGGCGCAATAATGGTGGCGGAAGCTGACGAATATGATCGTTCATTTCTCGCCATGTATCCTACTATGGCGCTCATCACCAACATCGATTCCGATCATCTTGACTGCTATTCCGACCTTGAAGATATAAAGGACGCCTTCGTGGCATTTGCGGCGCGGCTTCCCTTCTATGGTGAGCTTGTCTGCTGTATCGACGATCCCGGTGTACGCGACATCCTGCCACGGCTCACCCGATCGTTTGTCACTTATGGCGGATCGCCAGGCGCAGATTATTCCGCACGCTCTATCGTTTCCGACGGGAGCGGCTCCTCATTCGATGCCTTCTGCAAGGGAACGAACCTTGGCAGGATAACGCTTGCTGTTCCGGGCATTCATAATGTTGTGAACGCCATCGGCGCGCTTGCTGCCGCTTTGGAGATGGGGGTCGGGTTTGACCCTGCCCGCAGGGCGTTAGCAGAATTCGGCGGAGTCAAGCGGAGGCTCGAAATTATCGGGCGAGTGAGGAATGTCACGGTCATCGACGACTACGCTCATCACCCGCGTGAAATCGCGGCAACGCTCGAAGCGGCCCTGCTGGGCGGCTACTCTCGGATCACCGCGGTTTTTCAGCCGCATTTGTTTACCCGGACACGCGATTTCATGGGGGATTTTGCAGTGAGTCTTTCAAAGGCAGACAGGGTAATCGTTACCTCGATATATCGTGCGCGCGAGGAACCTATTCCCGGTGTGTCGGCGGAAACAATCGTCGGTAAACTCCGCCACCTCGGCAAAAGCGATGTGCACTATTGCGCAGAGACGGCGGATCTTGTTCCGATGATTGTCGAAGGTGCCGTTGACGGTGAGGCGATAGTGCTTATGGGAGCGGGGGACATTACCGAGAGTTCTCGGCCGATCCTGGAGGCACTGCAGCATGGGTAAACGAATGGGAGCCAACCGGAGACGCCGTGCCGGAACCGCATCCCGGCGGAACATATCCGCGCTGATTGCAACGGCTTTACTCGCCGCAGTAATCGGCGTTGGCGTCCGCATGGTTCCGCTTCTGCATGTCGGGAGCGGTACCCAGGGAATTGCATCATTGATCGAACGACTATTCCGCCCGCAACCGTCGGTTGTTGCGGCAATGAACGTTGTCGGAAGCCGGCATGTCACGGCGGGGGAAGTCTGTGGCCGTCTCGGCATTCGTCTCCCGATGGCCTATTCCCCGATGAAAAAAATGCTCCTGGAGGGGTTGCAGCGGGTCAGCCCATGGATTGCCGGAGCGAAACTTGATGGACCGCATAATGGCATGCTAACAGTGGTTATTACCGAAAGAAAACCGGTGGCGATGTCGGCAAAACCATCGGTATTATTTGTCGATACAGCGGGGGTATTTATCCCCTTCGATCCGCATGCGGGTATACACTTTCCGCTTGTCTCGGGATTGCGCGATTCTGCTGGAGCGGAATCGCCTCGTTTAATGGATGAGGATCGCGGGCGGATGAACCAGCTTCTTCGGGGCCTTACGGCATTCGACCCCGGAATTGTTTCCCGCGTCACCCAGGCACACTTCGGAGCAGGCGGTACGGTTTCCCTCTGGCTCGAAGGAAGTCCCACCGAGATAACGCTCGACGGGAATAACCTGGCCTCCGGGCTGGAACGCCTGGTCGAGCTCCTGCCCTCGGTGCGCGGAGATTCTGGCATACCGGCAAGGATCGATCTTTCATGCCGCAATCTTGCTTTTGTAACAACCGGCGTGATTGCCGGAGGGGGTGCGGGCAAGGCACGACTCAAGGGATAGCATATTCAATAGTTGTGGAGGCAGCACTCATGAAACAAAATATCATTGCCGGGCTTGACATCGGCACTACCAAAATCGCCTGCATCATTTGCGAGATTCCCGCCGCCGGGGAGCCGAAGATCATCGGCGTCGGCGTGAGCCGGTCAGAAGGATTGCGCAAAGGCGTGGTGGTCAATATCGACAAGACCGTACAATCGATCCAAAAGGCGGTCGAAGAAGCCGAACTCATGGCGGGGATAGATGTCGACGCGGTATGGGTCGGCATTGCAGGCGACCATATCCGCGCCATCAACAGCCGCGGCGTCGTCGCAATCTCGCGGCCGCAAAATGAAATTTCGGAAATCGATGTGACACGGGCGATAGATGCGGCAAAGGCGGTTTCCATTCCGATGGATCGGGAGATCCTGCACGTAATTCCGCAGGAATTCGTGGTTGACGACCAGAAGGGCATAAAGGATCCTGTGGGTATCTGCGGAGTCAGGCTCGAAACGCAGGTCCACATCATCACCGGTGCAGTCACGAGCGCCCAGAACATCTTCCGCAGCGTCGACAAGGCAGGTCTCAGGGTAATCGACCTCGTACTCGAACCGCTTGCTTCGTGCTACGCAACCCTTGACCGGGACGAAAAGGAACTCGGTGTGGCGCTCATCGACATGGGTGGCGGCACAACCGACGTGGCGATTTACTTCGATGAAAGTATCCGACACACTGCGGTGATCGGGCTAGGTGGAAAAAACGTTACCAGCGACATCGCCATTGGTATTAGAACGCCGATCGAACGGGCGGAGGAAATAAAGAAGCAATACGGCTGCGCCTTGACATCATTGGTCAAAGGCACCGATTTTATCAGCGTGCCCGGAGTGGGTGGCCGGGAACAACGTGACGTATCGCGTGCAGTGCTCTCCTCCATCATCGAGCCGCGTATTGAGGAGATTCTCTCATTGGTTCTGCGGGAGATTCGGAAAACCGAATTTTGCGACAGGCTCGGTGCCGGCGTCGTGCTGACCGGCGGCGCAGCACTCATGGACGGCATCAAAGAGCTTGCCGAAAAGGTGCTCGAACTGCCGGTCAAGATTGGCGTGCCCGCGGGATTCGGCGGCCTTACCGAGGCGGCAAAGACCCCAATCCACGCTACCGGCGTGGGCTTGTGCCTGTACGGCATCGAACAGATGAACAAGGCAGGGAAGGGCAGAAGAGGTGGAAAATCCCTTGGCGGAGACGATTCGTTCAAGCGGATTCTCTCAAGAATGCAATCATGGGTAAAGGAGTTCTTTTAAACCGGTCTATAGCTAATTGTTAATAATCCATACACTTTTTCCGGGAGGGCGCGATGGTTTTTCAGATGGATGAGCAGTTCACGATGGTTGCGAAGATGAAGGTGATCGGGGTGGGCGGAGCGGGCGGCAATGCAGTGAACCGCATGGTGGATGCCGGGCTTGCGGGGGTAGAGTTCATTTCCGTGAATACGGACGCCATGGCGCTTGACAATAACCGGGCGCCGCACCGGATCCAGATCGGCGAGCGTATTACCAAGGGACTCGGCGCCGGAGCCAATCCCGACATAGGCCGCCAAGCCATGGAGGAAGACCGGGACAAGATTGCGATGGCGATTGAGGGAGCGGACATGATCTTCATTACCGCCGGTATGGGCGGCGGAACCGGGACGGGCGGCGCACCGGTTATTGCGCAGATTGCCCGTGAGATGGGCATTTTGACCGTTGCGATTGTAACGAGACCTTTCCTTTTCGAAGGAAAAATCAGGGACCGCAATGCAAAACGAGGCATCGACGATCTGAATAAGTCCATCGACACCATTATTCTCATTCCCAACCAGAGGCTCCTGACTATCGTCGATAACAAGACCTCGCTCATTGACGCCTTCAGAACCGCCGACGACGTTCTCTATCAGGCAACAAAGGGGATCTCGGATCTCATCGCCGTCCACGGGCTTGTCAATCTCGATTTTGCCGACGTCAAGACCATCATGAGCGGCATGGGTGAGGCGCTCATGGGCACCGGGTGCGGCGAAGGCGATGCCGAAACGCGTGCCGCTATCGCCGCCGAAGCCGCAATTCATAATCCGCTTCTTGACGATATCTCCATCATGGGCGCCAAGGGCATTCTGATAAATGTTACCGGCGGCACCGATATGACGCTCTTCGATGTTTCGGAAGCGACGCGACATGTCAACGAAGCGGTTGGCGAGGACGGGGATACCAATATCATTTTCGGCGCGGTCGCGGATCCGACCATGAATGGGAAAATCCGCGTCACCGTCATTGCTACCGGGTTTAACGAACAGAGCATGATGAAGAAGCGGGAAGATCGGAGCATGTTGCTGAATATTCCAGGAGTCAAGAAAGATGTTGAAAAGAGTGCGGAGCAGATGAGCATGCCGCTGCAGTATCCCCTGCGCCAGGAGCGGGCCGAGGAAGTTCGGATTGCGTCGGAGGAAACCCGGACTTCACCGGAAAACGAAGCCATGGCGGAATCACCCGTAATTGCGACGACTCCGTCAATGACCGGCGCACCGGCGCACTCCACGACAATCGATTTTCCGCCTTTTTTAAAGCCCGAGGCGATGCGACGGGAGCAGCGAGTTCTACATCAACCGGGGGACCGTCATGACCCAGTACGAAGACGACACCGATGTTCCGACCTTTCTGCGAAAGCAGATGCAGTAGGAATTGGCTTGAGCCGGGATGCGCGGGGCGTATCCCGGTAGCGGAACCTTTGCACCACGGGGGGTTGCAATGGGAAAACTGGAAGAACAGATGATCCGGAAAGCGATCCGGCGGCATACCACTATTGTTCCGTGCGATTCGAAAAAGAGCTTCGCAAAGAGTTTTACGCAGGCGAGCGGACGTATGGTGTTCTGGTATAACAGTGCGGACAACAGTACGCATGTAGTTATTGCAAAAATCCACCGCAGCCGAAAGACGCCCCGACGGAAGCCCGCTTCCGGGACTGTAAAGGGGTGTTCAGCCGGGAGGCCAGTGAAGCGGGCGACCGCTAAGAATGTGCACATGGATGTGCGGCACTGATTGACCGGCTTTTTCCCCGGAATTGACCACGAGCCGGTATCCGTGCCGGCTCAGGTCTTCCTGTTCCACCGCCTTGCCTATCCCGGTGAAGAGGTCCGCAAACAGGGACGCCGCGGTTGCGGGAACCTCATGGATAGCGGCATAATGCTTTTTGGGCATCGCCAGCAGATGCACCGGAGCCTGCGGATTATTGTCCCGAATCACCAGCACGGAATCATCTTCGTAAACGGGCGAAACGGCAATTTGCCTGCTTATGATTTTGCAGAAAATGCACTCGGGCATACCGATTTCCTTCCTGAATAAATCAAGTCCTTGAAACCATGTTTCAGATAGAATATAATAAAATGGGGGATTGCCATGACCATTTCAGACGGTTGCCATGTGCTCGGTTGCTGAGAACGGAGGCATGGAAACACTTTTATGAAGAGAGTCTCGATGCCAGGTATTGTGTTGATGATCGTGTCCGCACTGCTGCTCGCCGGTTCTGCGGCGGCCTGTTTCGGTGCGTCCTACTATGTAGATGCCGCCAACGGTTCCGATGCTTTAGCGGGTACCTCGCCGGCATGCGCCTGGCAATCGCTTTCCTTTGCAGGAAAGAGCAGCCTGAAACCGGGAGATTCGCTCCTGCTTAAGCGCGGCTGCCGGTGGATGGAGGGGCTTATCGCGTATTCGGGCGGATCCGCGAAGAGCCCGCTCTACATCGGCGCCTACGGAACCGGGGCAGCCCCGATAATCAACGATTCGACCGATGTGCACGGTGACCGC
>CAWDOZ010000096.1:0-6139 GCA_963803935.1 uncultured Fibrobacterota bacterium
ACGCCGGTGCCGCTCCCGGCCGCAAACTGGAACCTGGTTTCGTACCTGCCTCAGGTGAGCATGCCGATTGCCACGGCGCTTGCCCCGATCAATTCCCAGCTTGTGCTTGCCATGGATGGTTCGAGCAACTTTTACTGGCCTGCCGCCTCGCTCAATGAGATCGGGACCATGATTGTCGGCAACGGCTATTTTATTGTTACAAACGCCGCGGCATCCCTTACCTATCCAACCGCGGGAAGCAGCCCGGCAAAGGAGTTTTCCGCTACCGCTTCCCTCGCGAAGCTGGCGAATCCGCCCGCTCCAAAGCACTTTGCGAAGCATGCCCTGACCGGCAATTTTGCCGCTTTCCTTGCGCCGCATGTGGAACTCGGAGGCAAACTTGCAGCTGACCATTGCGAAGTCGGCGCATTTGACACGAAGGGAAATCTGGTCGGTTCAGGGACGGTGATTAATGGCCTGACCGCCTTTGCTCTTTGCGGAAAAGATCCCGCGGGCAAGATCAAGAACGGCTGCCTGCCTTCTGAAAAATTGACCTTTAAACTCTGGAACGGCTCAATCGAATACCCGCTCATGGTAACTCGCGGCAGCAATCCGGTCTACTCCGCAAGAACAATCCTTTCGGCAACGCTTGCCGTTCCCGCAGGTGCGCTCATATCATCGTTCAACCTTGCCCGGGCATATCCGAACCCGTTCAAGGGGACGGCGAATATTGCCTTCGATGTGCCGACAGTCGGGGGGGTGGCGCAGCATGCAATCGAAATAAATATTTACGACATGAAGGGCGCTCTCGTGAAGCAATTGATAAAGGGTGTCTATCAGGCGGGTCACTATGAGCTGGCCTGGAACTGCGGCGAGAGCAGGGACGGTGCGGTCGGGTCGAGCGTATACCTTGTCCGGATGAGGGCGCAGGGCTTCGACAAGCAGATCAAGCTGGTCAGGCTGGGAAACTAGAAGTGCAGGGGCGTTAAAGAATAAGGGATAGTAATGAAGCAACAGGGGCAGATCCGGGCGGGTTGCTTTTTAATTACTTGAAAATCGGGGCTCTGCCGGCGGCAAACGGCAGGGCCCCGTTCTTATTCGCCCGCATCTATTGCCGCTGAGCCTGCCGCCGGCGCATTTCCGGCGATTCTTTTGCGACAAGAAAGAGCATGCCGCTTGCCGCTATCATGATCGCGAGCCCGATAAGCGACGGGATATACGAATTGCGGCAAGCACTCTTGAGACTGTCCATCAGGACGATGAGCAGACCCGAAGCCTGAACCACAAGAGCGAATACACCGTTGCTGGTGCCTTCCGGCGCCGGATGGGTGATCTCGGCGCCGTACTGGTATGCTACCGGTGTAACCCCGGTGATGCAGAAACCAAGAAGAACGAAGCTTGCGATTTCAAAGGGAAACCCCTTACCCATTGCGAGGCACAGGGTTGCCGGAACCGCTCCGAAAATGCCCAGCAGAATGATCGTTTTCCTTTGCCGGATCGCATCCGAAAGTACCGGGAGGGTGATGCTGCCGACTATTCCCGCCGCCAGCAGGACCACCGTCAGGGTAACGCCCTGCTCGATGGTGAGGCCTTTCTCGCGGCCGAAGCCGTCTATCAGGGTAAACACCGCATTGACGATCCCGCTGCCGATAAACAATGCAAATGACAGAAAATAAACCTCCGGCTGCCGCAGCATCTTTTTTAACCCGTCGAGCACCAGCGCGCGCGCTTCTGATTCCGGAGGGCCGGCAGGGGTCGGCGGCTTGGAGCGCGCGAATATAAGGAAGAGCGCCACGGCGGCGAGCGTGACTCCACCGTAAATCATCTGCATGCCCCCGAAGTGGAATGCGTCGGCGAGCCAGGGTCCCAGTGCCTCGCCGATGCCAATACCAAAAAACATGGATAGAAAGATGACTCCAGTGATCGTCGCCCGTTGCTTCTGCGGAAACCATACCGCCGCCAGTTTGGTAAAGGCATTGAGCATGAACGGCTGGCCGATCGCAATGCCGATCGACCCGATGAGCGCAACCGGATAATTGAAAGGAAAGAGCGCGCGCAGCAGGCCGAATACCGCCATAAGTATGGCGCCGAAGCCGACTGCTTTCTTGAACCCGAAATGATCGATGGCCCATGCAGCCGGGAATGAAACCGGGATATAAATAAGCATGAAGAGGTTCGCCAGCATGTCGATGCTTTCCCTGGAAACACCATAGGATACTGCGGCTGAGGAGGCGATGGGTGCATAGCAGATCCATAATATCTGGACCATGATATTGATCAGCATGAAAACCGCAAGCACGACCCAGCGGTAGGGATAGATTTTGAAATTCTGTTCCGGCATAGTGTCTCCCGATAGGAATTGGACTTGAATGAAATATCATTAAAGAAAGGTTATTGCTCGGGTGGGGAAACCATTTCATAGTTTCCCCTGGCCTGAAGCCGCCAAAGCGCGTCTTCAGGCACACCCTTTCCTGCGGAGGTACGCGGCGATGTTTGCCTCTGGCAAACGCTCGCGTACCCCCGCAACGCTCCCATTTGGTAGAAAAAACATTGGAAAGGCAGGAAAAACAGAACGGGCAAATCAAAACCGGGTATGGTTTAAGTCAGCCGAGGTAATGCCTTTCCTGCATTTAGGTTTATATCCTAATAGTCTTCTATAGCATTGCATTTGAATTGTGATCTTTTTCGCAGAGGCTTATGGGTCCCCCCAGCAGAGGTAACTTATGAAGCACTCCCACCACGTGGGGATGACCCGGCTCAGCCATCCAAATGATTTCGATTTTTCAAAAAAAAGGCCTGAGTAATAACAAAGAAAGATCATTGAAAATAGTTTTTTTTCGTCCGCCGGCCTGCAGGACAATGATGCTGATCCGGTGCGGAATACATATTAATAATGCATATCATTATGCAGAATGAGGGTGTATCATGAGAACAACCCTGATTATCGACGATGCGGTGCTTAAAAAAGCCGCCGCCCTGACCGGCATTAAGGAAAAGACCTCCCTGGTACACCGGGGTCTGGAGGCGCTGATTTACCAGGAAAGCAGCCGGAGGCTGGCGCTTCTATGCGGCACCGAAACACGCGCGAAAGCCATTCGAAGAAGGAAAGCGCGTTAGTCAGTACCTCGCATCGGCAAATTCGACCCATCCGCCCGACCTGACGAGCGCCTCGTCGAAGGGGCTTAAGGCGAAGGAGTACTCCCCATTTTTCCCCGCTGCGGCTACGCGCAGTTTCTTTGCATCGAGGTCGATCGTGCAGGACGGCAAGGCTGCTCCGGCAAAGGCATCGAAGAGTCCGGCAACAGCACCTGCCGGAAGTTCAATTGCCAGCAGGCCGCCGTTAAACATGTTCTGCCTGAAGATCCGCGCGAAGCTCTCGGCGATCACCACGGTAATGCCGTTGACCTCGAGGGCCCAGGGGGCATGTTCGCGCGAGGAGCCGCAGCCGAAATTCGCCCGCGTCACGATGACGCCGATACTTCCGTTGAGGGCTTTTTTCGGGTCGAATCCCGGGAGAGCCAGGTCTTCGAGAAGGTGCGGACCGAGGGCATCCTTATTTACTTCGGTAAGGTATTTCGCCGGGATGATCTCATCGGTATTGATGTCGCTGCGGTCGAGAAAGAGCATAGGGCCGCCGAAGGTTTTCATAGATAAATCTCCTTGTATGTTCAAAAACCATGAAATGTTTTTTTAAAAATAGTTTCTCGGATCGACAAGGTGACCTGCCACCCCCGCTGCGGCCGCAGACGCGGGGCTGACAAGATGCACCATCCCGCCCTTGCCCATGCGGCCGTTGAAGTTACGGTTGGTCGTCGACGCGCAAACCTCCCCTTCGGCAAGAACACCGTTCGACATACCAAGGCATGCCCCGCAGGTCGGGTTCGTCACAACATACCCGGAATCCATGAAGGTATCGAGCAGCCCCTCATGCATGGCCTGCCGATAGATCGCGGGGGTTGCCGGGCAGAGGATGCCGCGCACACCCGGCGCGAGCTTTTTCCCTTTTGTCACACCTGCGGCGACACGAAGGTCGGAGATGCGGCCGTTCGTGCATGAGCCGACATACACCTGGTCGACCCGGACATTCTCCTTCTCCAGTTCGGCAAGCTTCCGCACCTGGTCCGGCTTATAGCCGACTGTGGCCACCGGTTCGAGCGCAGTCGCGTCGATCGCCAGCGTTGACTCGTACGAGGCGTCCGGATCCGACCACCATTTTTTATACTCGGCGAGCCCTTTCGCCCGATCGCCGCCGAACTCACCGGCGACAAAGGGCCACAGGTAGTCGAGGGTCACGCCGTCGGGCCGGCAAAGCCCGGAGGTCCCTCCGGCCTCGATCGCCATATTGGAAAGCGTCATTCGCTCCTCCATGGACATGGCATCCACGGTAGAACCGGTAAATTCGAGGATCCGGTCGGTTGCGCCGTTGACCGTCAGCCGGCAGATGATTTCGAGAATTACATCCTTGGCATATACACCCTTCGGCAGGACGCCGTTCACCTCGACCCGGATGGTTTTCGGCTGCCTGAAGGCACAGACCCCTTTGAGTATGCCGACTTCGAGGTCGGTGGTGCCGACGCCGGCGGCAAAGGCGCCAAAGGCGCCGTGTGTACAGGTATGGCTGTCGCCCATGATGACGGTATACCCGGGACGGATAAAGCCCTTTTCAGGAAACAGGGCATGGCACACCCCGTTCGACCCGATATCGAAGAAATCCCTGATGCCGTTGCGGGCAGCCCACTCACGCATGATCTTGCCCTGCAGGGCGCTCTTGGAGTCCTTCGCAGGGGTGACGTGATCGATGACCGCCTTGATCTTCGACGGATCGAAAACACGGTCTTTCTTCCGCCATACCAGGTCAACGATGGCTGTCGGGGTGGTTATCTCGTGACACAGGACGACATCCAGACGGAGAACCTTCGTCCCTTCGAACGGTTCATCGGCAAGATGGGCGTCAAAAATTTTCTCGGTGATTGTTTTTGCCATACGTGGTCCTTTCTTTTGTCCCCGCTTTGAAATATTTATTCCTCAACCCTTCATCTTTTCCATTGATGCCTTTATCCCTCATCCTTTTCCTTATTCAAATAGTCCACATGCGGCGGAGAGATGCTCCATACCGCCCTGAAAAGGCGCCGTCCCTGGTTGGCGAGCCGATGGGCAAGGTTCGCCGAAAAATAGATGCTGTCCGATTCATCGATCCGATATTCAGAACCTCCTACCGTTAGCTGTGCGGCTCCCTGAAGCACGTATCCCATCTCGACGCCCTCATGCCCGCCACCGCTCATTTCGGTCGCGCATCCAGCTTCGATCTCAATTAAAAAAAGCTCTATCGGGAATGCAACGACCTGGGTCGTCATGAGCTGTTCGTACCGGATGCCGTTCCTTTCAATCTTCAACCGTTCGCCGCTCTTGTGCAGCCGGACCGGGGAATCGGGTGAAAAACGCCTGAAAAGCTCGCCGATATCGATATCCTGCGCCCTGCACACCATCATCAGAGTATCGATCGAGGGAGAAACCTTTCCCCGCTCGATCTGCGAAAGCATGCTGGTTGAAATGCCGGCCTTTTCCGCAATCTCGCCGAGATGCCGGTTGCTTTTTTCCCGGTATGCCCGGAGTAACCGGCCGAGCTCAGGAAGAACGCTTTGCAGTAATGCTTCATTCATTGAATTAATAATAAATTATGGGATGGGTTTGATCAAGCACTTTTCGAAATTTGCAGGGCAGCATATCGTATTTTTTATGGGCAGGGGAAGGCGGCATCTCGAAAAAGGCGTTCGGAATGTTTTTTTGGCGGCAGCAGCGACGATGGAGGAGGGGGAGGGAACCATGGAATATACCGGCAGGGCACAGGACGAGTCGCCAACCCCGAATAACGGAATGGCCAAAATACCGCCGCTCAATATCGAGGATATCGACAATCTTAAAATTTTAACCGATAAGAAAGTCATTGAAATCGTCAGCGGAGACATCGTCGACCATATACTGACGGATGAATACCTTCGCGATTCCATTGGAACAAAGCCCGGGACCTACTACCGGGATCTCGTTTTTGCGCTCATTCAGATCCGGCTTCCCGAGGATGAAGCGAAACGAGACTGGCGTGAAATACTGCGGCATAAGTATCTCCTGGAGTATAAGTTTAACGAAGGTGTACACATAACAG
>CAWDOZ010000097.1:0-11467 GCA_963803935.1 uncultured Fibrobacterota bacterium
TTGTAGAAATATTGACCGAAGGACCGGTAAGCTTAAGAGTATCGTCGGCTATCGTATCGAGCACCCAGTAGCCCAGACCGGTATGGATAGTGCCGATTTCGTCCAGCGAGGCGCCGGGCCAGTAAAGGTTATCGCTCCCATCCATGGCCAGAATAAAGCCTTTGAGTACGCCGAACACACCATTGGTTGACGAATCCGCCGGATGCATGTTCAGGGAGTAGATAAACCACCCGCTGGATATCGGGACAACGAGATGTGCGGCAGTGGTAAAGCTCCACACGCCCGACCATAAACTCGATCCCCCGGCATTGGCGGCATTTACCCTCCAGTAGTAAACGGTAAAATAGCCAAGTCCTCCCGGTGCAGCCGAAACGGACGTCAGCCCCGATTGGCTGAAGCAGGTCGTTGAAAAGCCCGTCGCAGTTGAAACCTGCAGCGAGTACGATGTTGCGCCCGTTACCGCACCCCAGCTTAGAACAGGTGATATCAATTGACCGATTGCTCCATTTGCCGGCAGAGCAGGCATTGGCGGCGCAAAGATGGTCCAGAAGCTCCAGACGCCCGACCAGGCGCTTATCCCGCCCGGAACAAGCGTATTGACCTGCCAGTAGTAGGCGGTGCTGTTCGCCAGGCCGGTAACCGATGCGGTGTTTGCGGTAATGCCGTTTACGCTCGTTACGGCCGATGAAAAGGTGATATCGGTTGACACTTCCAGGGAATAGGATGACTCACCCGCAACCGATCCCCAGTCAAGGGTGACGGTGGTTGGCTGGCCCACAGCGTCGTTGGAGGGTAATACAAGAACCGGCGTGGCGGGAGTCGTTTCGAAGCTCCATGCTCCGGTCCAGCTCGATCTGCCCCCCGGGCTGTTCCCCGCATCGACACGCCAGAAATAGGTGGTATAGTTGGCAAGGCCGCTTACGGGCTGCATGGTCGAAGCCAGCAATGAATCCTGGATGAACAATGATGCAAAGGAACTACTGGTGGACAACTGCAGCGACCAGGTGCTGGCATTGCCTCCCGAAGACCAACTCAGCGTCAAACTTGTCGGCTGGTTGCTTGAACCGGTTCCGGGCAGGGAAAGGGTCGGAACCGGGGGCGGATAATAAATGGTCGTAAAATTCCAGGTGCTTGACCACGGGCTCGTTCCGCCGATTCCCGTTGCCAGAATGTGCCAGTAATACAGGGATATATTGCTTAAATTACTTAACGAACATGATCCGGCGGCAAAGGTTGAATCCTTTACAATGCTGGTAAAAAGCGAATCCGTTGCGGCTTGCAGCCGGTAACTGGAAACATTCGGCATGGTAGTCCAGCTCAGGGTAGGCGATATACTCACTCCCGTTGCCGCGTTTGCGGGCTGGCTGAGCAGGGGCGCCGACAATAGCGTAATAAAACTCCAGGCTCCCGACCATGAACTCTGGCCTCCGCCCGGGTTTCCGCTGTTCGCGCGCCAGTAGAATACGGTGTTGTTCCCAAGCCCGGCAACCGTCGATGTATCGCCCGTTAATCCGCTCGATCCGAATACCGTGGAAGAAAAAGCGGAAGTAGTCGATACTTGTAAACCATACGACGCTGCGCCGGTAACCGGTCCCCAACTCAATTGAAGGGAGTTCGGTTCATTTTTTGAACCGGTGGAAGGCGAAGATAGCACCGGAATACCGGTTATGGTCGTGAAACTCCAGGATGTCGACCATGGGCCCGTACCGGTCGGGTTTGTCGCGTTTGCCTCCCAGAAATACTGGGTGTTAAAGGCAAATGGCCCGACCCCCTGCGTGGTTCCCGTAAGACCGCTCTGGGTAGTAACCGTTGTACTGAAGGTGGACACGGTTGCTACCTGCACGGTATAGGTAGAAGCCACATTGACGGTATTCCAGGAAAGGGTTTGATAGATTGTCTGGCTTGCCGCGTTATTTGACGGTAAACTGAGCGTGGGCGCAACAGGAAGGGGAGGGAGGGTTGTAAAACTCCAGGTGCCTGCCCATCCGCTCGGTCCGCCTGCGTTGCTTGCCCGGACCTCCCAGTAGTAGCTAGTATTTAAGGCCAGACCGGTGACCGCTCTCGACCCGGAGGTAAGCGAAGAGTCCTGCAGGAAGTAGTTTGCAAAGGTATTGCCCGTTGAAACCTGGACAAGGTAATTCGTTGCTGCGGCAACGGTACTCCAGGATAGCGTGATCGCGGTTGCAAGGTTTATTGATCCGTTTGTCGGCGCGCTGAGTGCGGGTGAAGCCGGCGGGAGGATACCGGTTGTAAAATATGCCGATGCCCAGGAGCCGGCTCCATAGGCATTCAATGCGCGCACCCGCCAGAAATATTGGGTTGTGGCAGCAAGGCCGGAAACCGATTGCGAACCGGTAATTATGCCGGAATCCTGAATAATGCCAGTCTGGAATGAGGCATCCGTGGTCAGCTGAACCTGATACATTGATGCAGTCGCAAGGGTATTCCAGGCGAGTGTCGTGGAAACCGGCACATTGACAGCGCCATTGGCAGGCGAGACAAGGACCGGCGTTGCCGGAGGGATGGCGGAGAGTGTGGTAAAGCTCCAGGCAGCAGACCATGCTCCGGCATTCAAGCCGCTGGAGGCGTTCCCGCGCCAGTAATAGGTTGTGCTGTTTGCGAGCCCGTTTATTGTTGAAGATATGACGGATAGTCCGGTCTGCGAGATAACCGTTGATGAAAAATCAGAAACGGTTGCAACTTGAAGAGTATAGGAGGTCGCTCCGCCCACGCTGCTCCAGGAAAGTGCGGGGGCAAGCGGCTGATTTATTGCGCCGTTCGACGGAGAAACGAGCGTAAGCACCTGCGTATAGAACTGATAATGCGCAAGGATCGAATCGGCGGTCAAGGCGTAATTATATAATTTAAGCTCATCGATATTGCCGTAAAAAAAGGACCCGACGACTCCGGCGGCTGTCTGCTGGCATCCAATGTGGGCATTGGCTCCGGTTGAAACCATTTTTCCCTGACCGGCTGCAGATGCCTGCTGAACTCCATTGACGTAAAGTCGTAGCGTCGTGCTGTCGTAGGTCCCGACAATATAAAACCATTTTTTTGCAGTGAGCATTGTACCGGAGGTTGCATTGTCCCAGGTGCTTCCATCGCCCGAAGCTTTGGTCAGGGTCGGATATCCACCGGTAAGGTACATGCCGAACCCATTGCGGACTCCGGAAGAGGTATAGCTGTAATCGAGAAATTTCGCTTGAGTGCCGGAAGTGCTGTAAATCGAATCCGCCCAGAACCACCCTTCAAGGGTAAAATGGTTCAAGGCGAAGGCGGTGCTAGAATTTGCAACCGTGATATTAAATGCGGTCCCGGTACAGCTTACGGCATTTCCGCTGATCCCGGTGGTTACTCCGACGCCGGACCCTGCTACTACCGCATTGTAGCCGTTGCCGGAATAATCCTTGAACGTGTCACCACTGAATAAGGTATCGAATGGCCAATAGGCGACAACCGATTGCTGCGCGCCGGCAAGCCACGCCGCTCCGGAAACCAGGATTAAAAAAGTGGTAAATGAAATTAGTTTCCCTGCCGATTTCATGAGATCCCTCTCTTCAGGCTGTATTATGCCTTTGTGGGTGGATACTTAAAGAGTATGCCGACAAGGCTATGCCCCGCTGCATGGGCATATTTCCAGGCTCTATGCTGTCCGTAGATTAAATACAATAGTGCGCACGGTGAAGCAAGCGTTTTTTATTGAAAAAGGAAATTCCTGGTTTCTACCGATCATGGCTGCTGCATTGAGGTTTCAACCGGGATATTCCCTTGTTTGAACAGGCACAGCGAGCGCATGGCAGGCTGCTTCGCGGTCCCCTGAAGCTCTGCTTCGGGGAGCTTCAATCATCCCGCAGCAATCATGTAATGATCGTAAACGGTTCATTATGCTCATGAAAGAATTCGCTTATTTAATTCATAGCTGTTAGCATCTTTGGGGAGGCAAACCACGTTGCTGTATGCAACTGTCATCGCATCATGGCTTTTATTATGCAGTTCATCAGTAATACCGTAAAAACCCGTTCATGGAGAGCCTCAAAAAAAGGCCCTGCCGCTTGCTGCCGGCAGGGCCCCGATTAGTTCACCTGAAGAGCAACCACAAGGAGTTGCCCCGGCGGTTTCATTAACGTCTTTTTTTTCCTCTAACTCTCCAACCCTCTAATTTTCCAGCCTGACCAGCTTAATCTGCTTGTCGAAGCCGGTCGCCTTCATCCGAACCAGGAATACGCTCGACCCGACCGCGCCTTTGCGGGATTCATTGCAGTTCCATGCCAGCTCATAATGACCGGCCCTGTATTCACCCTTTGCCAATTGCATCACCAGGCTTCCCTTCATGTCAAATATGGCGATCTCGACGGCATGCTTCGCCACGCCCGCGATGGTCGGCACATCGAAGGCGATATTCACCGATCCCTTGAAGGGATTCGGATAGGCCCGGGCAAGGTTGAATGAGGATATGAGTGCGCCTGCAGGAACTGCGAGCGTTGCCGAGAGGATCGTCCTTGCCGCATAGACCGGTTCGCCGCCCGCGGCTTGGAGAGGATACTCTGCAGTGCCGTTCCAGAGTTTGAAGGTAATCTTTTCAGACGGTCCACAGCCGTCCTGTGCCCTGGACATCGGATCCTTACCCCAGATTGCAAAGGCGGCAGCGCCGTTTTTCACGGTTCCGGCCCCGACCAGGTTCCCCTTCGTGTCAAAGGCGCCGACCTCGCACCGGTCGGCGGCGGCCCTGCCCCCGATATCGATGCGCTTAGCCAGGAAGGCCGCAAAGTTGCCGGTCGGAGTATGCTTCGTAAAGTGCCGGAGAGGAGCCGGTCCGGGCGGGTTCCCGGAGGCAGCGGCGACCTTTGCCGGGCCGCCGATTGCAGGATAGGTAAGCGAGGTCGCCGCGTTTGTTAAAATGTAGTAACCGTTGCCCGGAGTCATGGTGCCGATCTCATTCAGCGAGGCGGCGGGCCAGTAAAAGTTGCTGGCCCCGTCCATGGCAAGTACGAGCTGCGCGCTTATCGGCGCAAGCGCCGTCGTAACGGGCATGCCGGTCTGCGGCAGGTAGGTGACAAGATTCCAGTTCAAGGCCGGGAGCGGAATGGGTGTTGACGCCACTGCGTCGGCGGCTCCCGTCAACTTGAGCGTATCGGTCGTCAGGGTATCGAGGACCCAGTAGCCGGATCCGGTATGGAGTGTGACTATTTCGTCAAGCGAGGCGCCCGGCCAATAAAGATTGTCACTGCCGTCCATGGCCAGAATGAACCCCTTGAGCCCGCCGAAGACGCCGCTTGTCGATGAATCCGCCGGATGGATATTCAGGGAGTACATGAACCAGCCGCTTGCAAGCGGAATGGCGAAACGCGCCGGTGTGGTGAAACTCCAGATGCCGGACCAGGCGCCCATGCCGCTCGCGTTCACGGCATTAGCTTGCCAGTAGTACGTGGTATAGTTGGCGAGCCCGGCAAGTGCAACCGATTGCGCTGTCAGGCCATTCTGGCACAGGATTGTGGAGCCGAAGAGAGAACTGGTGGATACCATCACGGTATAGGTTGACGCAGCACCGACGGTACCCCAGGAGAGGCTCAGCGAGAGCGCTCCGCTGACGGCGGCATTTCCCGGGAAGGAAAGTGCCGGAGCGCTGGGAGGCGGCAGTGTCGTGAAATTCCAGAGGCTTGACCAGGCGCCCGAATACGTTGAAAACTGGGCACCCACCTGCCAGTAATAGGTGGTGCCGATTGCGAGAGGACCCGCTGCCAGCCCGGTTGAAACCAGTCCGCGCTGACTGAGGACCGTCGATCCAAAGGCGGCATCGGTCGATACCTCCACCGTATACGAAATCGCGCCGGTTTCATTGGCCCAGCTCAGGCTTACGCCGGAAGCGGGGAGATTTGCGGAGAAATTGACAGGAGAAGAAAGAACCGGCACGTCGGTGGTGACCGAATTGACAACCGCTCCGGAACTTCCGGCGCCGATGATCTGGTTCCCGGTAATGATGACGGCACTCAGGGTGGTCCCGGTACCGGCGGTGCCGCCGGACCAGTTGCTGCCGTTGGTTGAGGTGAGGAGAACGCCCCCCGTTCCCACGGCCGCAAACTGTCCTGCCCCATAGGCGACGCTTAACAGGCTGTCCGTAGTCCCGGATGTCCTGCCGGTCCAGTTGATGCCGTCCGGAGAGCCTAAAATCGTTCCCGAACCGCCAACGGCAATAAAGGTGGCTCCGCCGCAGGTGATGCCGGTAAGGTTGACCGAAGATCCTGAACTCCGAATTGTCCAGGCGGTCCCGGTTGGCGAGGTCAGAATGACTCCCCCGGCGCCGACGACGGCAAAAAGGCCGTCTCCGTAGGCCGCTCCCGTGAGGTTCGCCGAGATTCCCGAGGTCGCGGCAGCCCAGGCAATGCCGTCGGACGAGGTCAGGATGGTGCCGCCGTTGCCCGCTGCGACAAACTGGGAGCCGTTGTAGGCGATGGCGTTCAGATTCTGTGTCGTGTTGGAAGTGCGAGGCGTCCAGGTAACACCGTCGGGCGAGGTCAGGATGGTACCGGAATCGCCGACCGCGACAAATTCATCGTACACAACCGAGTGAAGCGATGCATGGGTCCCCGAGGTTTGCGGAGTCCAATGAACACCGTCGGTCGACGTAGAGACCGTTCCGCTGGTCCCGACGGCGACATACCCCTTTGCCGCCCCTGAGGCAATTCCCAGGATATTACCCGAGGTGCCCGTGCTCGCGGTGACGACGGTCTGGGTGATCGTGCTGAATGTCCAGGCTGCACTCCAGCCTCCGATACCTGCAAAATTCGCAGCATTAACCCTCCAGTAATAGGTAGCATTAGCTGCAAGCCCGCCCGGCGATCCCGCCGTTGCAGTGATTCCGGTAAGGTATGAGAGCGTTGTCGCGAATGCGGCCGAGGTGGATATTTGCAGTGCATAGGATGAGGCAAATGCGACGCTGTTCCAGCTCAGGATTGCCGTTACGGGCTGGGCCAGTGCGTTGTTCGCCGGGGCTGCAAGCGAAGGGGTTCCCGGCACTGTAAGCCCGGTAAGGCTGGCGGGAACCGAATACGCAATGGGATTTCCGGCTACAAACGTCGAGCAGGTAGAGGGAGTAATGCCGGGCGGAAAGGGAACCGGCATTGCTGCGGGATTGTAGGTTACCGCTGCAGGCATTTCGCCGAGCGTCGAGTCCCATATCTTGAAATACAGTTTTGCTCCTGCAGCCATGCCGAGCTTCACCGCGCCGGTATTGGAATAGCCGGCGACCGAAATCGTCGTGTCCGGTCCGGCGGGCCAGAAGCCTGCGCCCCAGCAATTCCCGGCCGAATCGAAGACGCCGATCTGGTCCGGCACGATGTTACCATGTTGAATGGGTACGCCATTGAGAGTGGGGTGCGCCGCAGTATCGAGAAAGATCGTCAGGCAGGCCCCGGTTTGGCTGTCAAGCGGATGGAAATGCGAACCAAGGGTGGTAAAGCTCCGGATTCCCGACCATGAACTCGTGCCGCCGAAATTTGAGGCATTTGCTTCCCAATAGTAAGTAGTATTGCACGCGAGCCCGCTGACGGTTGCCGAGGCCGCCGTAAGGGCGGTTTGGGAATACAAGGGGACTGAGAATGTTGAACTTGCCGAAACCATGACCGAATAGGAAGCAGCTCCGGCTTCCGGACCCCAGGAGAGGCTCAGCGTCAGCAGCTGGGCAGCTGCGCCGTTCGCCGGTAATGAGAGGCCAGGGGCAGCGGGGGCCGAAATGCCGGTAATGCTCATCGGTACCGAATAGGCAACAGGACTCCCGGCAACGAAGGTTGAGTCGGTCGACGGCGTCATGCCGGGCGGAAAGGGAACCGGGCCGGTGGGAGGATAGAAGGTGACCATGGCGGGCATTTCACCCGTCAGGGTATCCCAGACCCTGAAATGAAGGGTCGCGCCGGCCTTAAAGCCGGGTTTGACAATACCGGTATTGTTGTAGCCCGCAACGGTAATGGTTCCGGTCGGTCCTGCCGGCCAGTTGCCCACTCCCCAGCAGTTTCCCGCAGAGTCGAAAACACCGATCTCATCGGGTACCCCGAGTGTACTGGACGATATCGGGGCCCCGTTCAGGGTCGGGTGGGCGGCCGAATCGAGGAAAACGGTCAGGGTTGCCCCGGTTTCACTGTCAAGGGGATTGAAATGGCGCGCAAATGCACTCCCTGACATGCATGCAAGGACGATAAGAGCGGATGACCAGCGCTTGAGCGAAATTCCAGACACATGAACCTCCCTCTCAGGTAGTTGTGTTTCGCCGCCGGATTGGGCGGATAGGGGATTTCAACAGATGTATTTGCTTATAATATCAATTTGCCATGGTTGTGGCAAGGTCGATGACGGAATAGCTGGTCCCGATCGCACTCAAACCGGAAAAGGGTTTCCGAATGGCAGAGCGGTTTGAAGGACCTTCGAATCTGATCATCCAAAATAGTCTTCCAATGGCGGCACCGGAAAGGACCATTCAGGTGAATCGTTTCACCTGCTTAATTGTACAATATAAAATATGAAACTGTCTGAGTCATTTTTTTTCGGTTTTTTTATTACCTGCTCTATTGGCTTGATTTTATGAAAGAAGATGGATATATATTTTATCATCTTCTTTTATCCGCCGGTCGACCGTATTTAAGAGAGGAGTTCTGCGATGAGCGTAACCGTATCAAGGCATCATACATTCCCCACCCGCATCCTTTTTCTTACAAAAGAGGAAGCTGCGAGTATCCGCGATTTTTCAGGTGAAGCGAATGAAATTTCGCTTGCCTATGAGGACGATTCCACGCTCATCACCGTTGGGCTCGGCGATGCAAAATCATGCACACCGGATACGGTCCGGGCCGGAGCGGCGAATGGGATCCGCAGGGTTCACGATCTCAAGCGCACCGAAGTTTCCATCGTGCTTCCCGAGAGCCGCCCGGCAGGCGATGGAACCTTCGCGGCGGTGATCGAGGGGACGCTGCTCGGGAACTACCGTTTCCTGAAATATAAGAGCGAGCCGCCGGTCCTGCTTGAAAAAATAGAGTTCGTCGGCGATAAAAATGCCCTCGAAGTTCTCCGCAGGCTCGAAACAATTTGCGCGGCAACGGACTATGCGCGCGATCTGGTCAACGAAAACGCCTCGACAATGACGCCCGCGCGCCTTGCGCAGGAAGCGACGGCTCTTGCAAGGGGTGGCAAGCTCAAGGTGACGGTCCTCGATGAAAAGGAGATTGCGGAAAAGGGGCTCCACCTGCTCAAGGCGGTCGGTCAGGGCTCGGAAACCCCTCCCCGGCTGATCGTTATCGAGTATTCCGGCGACCGGTCCTCAAGGAAAAAACCGGAATTATCGGCAAGGGGATCACCTTCGACTCGGGCGGGCAGAACCTGAAGCCGACCGGCCACATCGAAACCATGCGGTGCGATATGGCAGGCGCCGCCGCGGTACTGGGCACCATGCGCACCCTTGCGGCAATCAAAGCCCGGGTCAACGTTGTGGGGGTCATCGCCGCGGCGCAGAACGCGATCGGGGAGCACGCCTATTTTCCCGGCGATATTTATTCCTCCTACGAGGGGAAAACCGTGGAGATCCTTTCAACCGATGCCGAAGGGCGCCTGGTCCTGGCCGATGCCGTATCCTGGTGCCGCAAGCACTATGCACCGGGCCGCATCATCGACCTTGCCACCCTTACCGGCGGCATCCTGAGCGCCCTCGGTGATACGGTTGCCGGCCTCTTCTCGAACGACGACGCGCTCGCCGGGGAGCTCTTTGCGGCAGGAGAAAAAACAGGGGAGCGCCTGTGGCGTTTCCCGCTCTACCGTGAATACCGGGAATCGCTTAAAAGCGACATCGCGGACCTGCGCAACCTTTCGAAGCTCAAGAAGGGCTACGCCAGTTCCATAACCGGCGCGGCCTTCATCCAGGAGTTTACCGGCGACCTGCCCTGGGCGCATCTTGACATTGCGGGAACAGCCTGGAACGACGGGTCGGCGCGGGGAGAGGTGCCGTCCTTTGCCACCGGGTACGGCGTCCGGCTCCTGGTCGATTTCCTCACACGGGAATAATCGGGGAGCCATGGTTACTATCGTCGCCCACCGGGGCGCGCCGCAGCGCGCCCGGGAGAACACGCTCGAATCGTTTGTGGCCGCACTGGAAACGGGTGCGGATATGGTTGAACTTGACGTAAGGAAGACAGCCGACAACCGGCTCGTGACCTTCCACGACCCGTGGGTCTCCCGCTTTATCCAGCTGCCTCTGGTACGGGACTGCACCTACGACGAACTGCTGGAGCATACCGCAAAGAGAAAATTTACCGTACCGACGCTCGACCGGGTGGTTGCCGCCCTGGCCGGGAAGACCATGCTCGATATCGAGCTCAAGGAGCCCGGCTGCGAGGCGGAGGTCATCCGGCTCGCGCGGGCCTGCTTTGCAGATGACAATTTCATCATCAGCTCATTCGACCGCAGCATTATCGACGCCGTGAAGGCGATAGACAAAGGCATCGTTACGGGCCTTATCCTCGCCGAAGACGCCGACCCCCTGCTCGACGACGATATCGCCGCCGAGGTCCTGGCTCCCTCGTTTAAACTCTTCGGCGACCGCCGGGCGTTTTTCGGGGCAATGAAAAAACGGGGCAAGAGAATCGCCGTCTGGACCGTCGACAGAAGAAGCGATATCCTGTCGCTCCTCATCGACCCGGTCGTGGATGCGATCATCACCAACCATCCCGATAAGGCTGTTGCCTTACGAAACCGGCTGAGAAACCAAACCTGACGCCGCAAGGCAGGGCTCCGCGGTTGCTGTAGTCCCGGATCCCTTATCCGGGAAGTTCGCAGGAGGCCTATAATGTATTTTTTCAGCGAACTCCGGTAAATCGGACCAGGACCCTTTCGCGGCAATTTCCCTGCATACCAATCGCTCTATGCCTTTATTGACTAAAGAGACCGAATTCCGTCTTCAGAACGCAAGCCTGTTCTTACTCGATCTGGACGGTACCATATATCGCGGATCTGCCCTGATACCGGGAGCATCGGCATTCATCGAATGTCTCGGAAAGAGGAAAATCAACTACGTTTTCCTCACCAACAACTCCTCGCGTTCCGCGGAGGAATATCGCTCGACCCTCGAAAAACGGGGGATTCCGGCTGAACCTGCAAACGTTTTCACTTCGGGACAGGCCACCGGCATTTACCTTTCAAATAAAAAACCGCATGCCCGGATATTCGTGGCCGGAACCCAGGCGCTCTGCCGGGAACTTGCCTCCTACGGGCTCGAAATAGTACCGGCCCGGGCCGAGCCGGCCACAATAGATTTTGTGGTCGCCGGATTCGACATAGAGCTTACTTATGAGAAAATACTGATTGCCTGCGACTATGTCGCCGGCGGCGTCGAGTATGTCGCCACCAATCCCGATTACGTTTGTCCGGTGGAGGGCGGCAGATCCATTCCCGATTGCGGATCGATCTGTTTCATGATAGAGCAGGCAACGGG
>CAWDOZ010000098.1:0-18721 GCA_963803935.1 uncultured Fibrobacterota bacterium
AAATGCCATGCAGACAACAATTTTCGCATTCACAGGCATAATCATACGATTGATTGAGTATGGGTTCAAGGCAGAATTTGCCGCATGCGGAAACTTGCGCAATTGCAGCGCATTCACCCTTCGGGACTTCATTCCGGGTAGTATTTTCGTTTATTCCGGAGCTGAGGAGGCAGGTGCGATGAAATGTCCCCAATGCGGACACCAGACTATTGATTATGCGATTGCCGGCGTCTGTGCGCTGTGCGGTGCATCCGCACTGGGTACGGTGTCCGGTGATGCCGGGTTCCCGGGGAAGGGTACAAAACCGGTCGGGAAGGGTTCTGCCGATTCACCCGAAATCGCTCTGAAGTCGTATTTTCAGGTGCTGTACGACTCTTTCGCCAGGCCCGGAGTTTTCTTCGCAGGAATCGGAACACGCGTATTGCCGCAGCAGGCAATCCTGTACGGCCTGGTCATGGGCAGCCTCGGCATCCTTCTTACCCTCGCAGCAGCTGCCCTGCTGCCGCCGTCGGCAGCATCGATTTTCGACGAGAACGGGCTTTACCGCAATGCGACGCGGTATACCCCGGCGATCCTGATCATGACCCCCTTCATTCTTCTCGTTCAATACCTCATAGTTGCGGCGTATGTGCAGCTCATGCTGAAAATAAGCGGCAGCAAACCGAAGCCGTTCGGGAGGACCTTCAGGACCATGTGCTTTGCAGGAGGAGCGCAGATCTTCACCTGCATCCCGGCAATCGGGCCGGTACTTTCCTTCATCGCCTGGATGTATCTGGCGATCGCCGGGCTCCATGCAGTGCATGGCATCAGTCGTGCCCGTGCAGCCGGGGCGCTGCTGCTGCCGTTGGTCTTGATCTTCATAATGCTGGTCGTTTTAGTTATCATCATTGCCGCGGCGATTGCGATGGCAGGAGGATCTCAGCCGGACATTATGAAGTTTTTCCATCAGTAAAAAGCCCGGGTTATACCGTACTATAGTAAGTAACGGGCACCGCATCAGCTGCCGATAATTGCTTTCCTCACCATGCTCCGCACCTCTTCAAGCCACGCAGCGCGTTGCTCCGGCGAGCTGGTAACAATGACGCCGAAGGTGCGCCGTTGAAATTGCCGAACCCCGCATAGGTCAAAAATGCAGTTTTTCCAGATGGTTTCCAGCGGATCGCCGAATACCGCCATCTCCCGACCTGCTTCGGTATTCGCCGTGTTGAATACGAGTGCCGTTTTCGCCTTCAGTAAACCTCTGGGAATCCCCTCCCCGTTGTCGCCGTCGAGAAACTCATAGGCAGCCCCCGGCCGCATCACGCGGTCAATCCATCCCTTGAGGATTGCCGGCGGCATTCCCCACCAGTTCGGATGCACGACGATCACGGCATCGGCTTCCGCAATTTCACGGCAGTGCTGGCTGATGCTTGCGGGTAATTCAATGTCACGCGGGAACTCCCGAAGAGGCAGTGCCGGATCGAACTCTTCCGCATAAAGGTCATGGAATGCCACCTCATGACCATGACCGGCGAGCTCTTCAGCTGCGGTCCGGGCAATTGCATGGTTGAAACTGTCCCTGTTCGGATGGGCCAGGATAAGAGAAATATTCATTGCCTGAAAAAATATATTGCCCCTGCAAGGTAACCGGTGCTGCATCATGCTGGAGAGCAAACATCCAGCTAAGGGAATCCAGGGTCGGATTGTCCGGGCCGGCAGGGAGGATACAACTTTTTGTTTTGTTTGAGAATTTTTAATTATATATTGATACATTGTATTATTACAAAGGTCACACGCTCCGGATACCGCTGAACAGGTTTTCAGATGGGGGAACCATGATTACTATCGCAAAGTTTCGGTCGGCAATCTTTTTCCTGACCATTGCCCTCGGGGCAACCACGACGTCGGCGTACAACGGATCCGATGCCTTTCTTCATTATTATCCGGCGCCGGGCAGCGTGCTCCAACAGTATGAAAGCGTTTGCCGTAATATAGTCGTCAGCGATACCGTGCACGATACCCTGCACCATGCCCTTGCCGAGTTCGATGTAGCGATGCCGATAATGCTTGGCGGTGCCACACTTCCCCGGGCGGGCACTCCGGGCGCAGGATCGATTGTTCTGGCAGAGCAGGGATCGGCACCCGTTGCCGCTGCAGGGATCAATTACGGCACCGTGACCGGAGAAGGTTTCATTATTCAAACCATAAACGGGGCAACCTATATCAGCGGCACCAGCCAGGTCGGTGTCCTGCGCGGCGCCTTCCGTTTTCTCAGGCTCATGCAGACGCAGAAGAATATTACCAATTTGAACATTGTCGATAATCCCTATTTCAGCTGCCGGGTACTCGATCACTGGTACAACCACTATGGAAGCGCTGTCGACAACGAACGGTTATACGGCGGAAAACGCGCCTTCAAGATGGAAGATTTCGGGAATTTAAGCGGCGCCGAACTGACACGGGTCATCAATTATTGCCGTATGGCGGTTTCGCTGGGGCTTAACGGCATGTGTCCCGACAATGTGAACACCTATGAGAGCGGCGCTCTCGATAATTACAAATGCCTTGAAGCATCGAATCTTGCAAACGAAAAGGCATTTGCCGACCTCATCGGCACGTACGGGCTCAAATATTACCTGTCGGTTTCCTATGCCAGCCCCCGGCTGGTAACGCCGACCATTGCCTCGGCAGATGCCTTTCACGATACTACGATGACCGGCGCGGAAAAGTGGTGGTACGACAAGGTCGATACGGTCCGCGCCTACATCAAAAATTTCGGCGGATTTTTGCTGAAAGCCGACTCCGAAGGCGAACAGGGTCCGGTCACTACGTATGGTGAAACGGAGTCGGAGGGAGCCAATCCGATCGCGCAGGCGCTGAAGCGGTATGGCTACAATCTTATATGGCGGACGTTTATTTATGGACTGGAAAACCCGGATTTCGCTATTTGTCAATCTGACGAGTTCGCAAACCCCGCCCAGACCTGGGATAGTTCGCTCATTTTGCGTTCAAAGGATGGGCCGCGGGATTTCCAGCCCATCGAACCGCCCAATCAGCTCTTCGAAATGCCCGGCGTCCGCCACGGCCTGGAGTTTGAAATCACGCAGGAGTATACCGGGCAGGCGATCCATCTCTGCTGGCTGGTGCCGAGATGGAAAGAATTCCTGGATTGGAATCTTGTCGGAGCCTCTCAATGGAATGGAGCGGCGGGAACAACCTGCTCCCAGCTTATCCAGGGAGCCGGCACCACCACCGGAGGCATCTGGGGTATAGGCAATTTGAGCGATACCGTAAACTGGACCGGGCATTTCCTGGCCCAGGCAAACTATTACGGTTTCGGGCGCCTCGCCTGGAACCCGAATCTTTCCGCCGACAGCATTGCGGATGAGTGGATCCGCTGCAGCATCGATAACGGGTACAATTCGGGGATACTGTCCATTGTGAAATTCATGCTGCTCGGGTCATGGAGAGCCTATACCGATTATACCATCGAGCATTCGGCCCTGATGCCGGCTGTAAATGATCCGAATCATTATATAGTAGGCTATAATACCGCCGCCTACAGCAACTCTTCGCCGGCCAATTTCATGGATCTTACGCCGGACGGCATCGGTGTAAACCGTACCAATGGTGCCGAACCGGGATCCACGCCGGACGATTTCGTGCAATTCCTTACCCCGGGATTGGCCGACACCTTCGGGACCCTCACCAAATGTCCCGAGGATTACCTCCTGTTCTTCCATCACCTCCCCTGGGGGTACACCATGCAATCGGGAATGTCGCTTTTCCAGCAGCTCGAGTTCGAGCATTACCGTGGCCTTCACCAGGTGGAGAAATACATCAAATACTGGAACATGCTTCGCTCTACTGCAGGCCTTGACTCGGAGATTTATGCCCATGTATTGTCAAAACTCGACAAACAGCTGGCCAATGCGACCTCATGGTCGAATACCTTCAGGTCGGCCTTCGGTGCCGATGATTCCAATCAGGTACCCTGCCGCCTGGACATAATGAGCGCCGACACCACCAGGGCCATAACCGCCGAGGTCGGTGCGAGCGTAAACCTGTCGGCACTGCTCAGGACCCAGAACGCGAAGACCTGGACCGGCGAAAATTTTAACTGGAGTGTCGCGGAACCCGGCGGCACCGTGACCAGCGCCACCGGGAACAGCACCGTATTTTCCGCGAATGCGCCCGGAATCTATACGCTCACCCTTTCGACCGCCGACTGGCCGCTCCTTGGCGAGCAACAGATGATTTTCGTCGGCAAGTGGGATCCGGTCGGCGTAAGATCCGCTATGGTGCAGCCCGCCGCGCACCTGTCTTTAAAAATTCTCCAGGGGCTCCATCGTATCACGATCACCTCGCCCCTTGCTGGAAAAATCAGCATTTTCAGTTTACAGGGCCGCCTTGTCCGGTCAATCGACGCAGGTAAGGCGGAGCCGGTTGTAGTTGATACGAGGGGATTTGCCGGCGGTCTCTACGTGGTAAAAGTGCAGAGTGCGACGGTAACGCTGCAGAGCAGGTTTTTTGCCCGGTAAAGTTTGCGGTCAGAATTTATACGGCTCGATTCCCAGGTGCGCCATCGCCTCGCCGACGGTAAAGAACAACCCGGCGACCACGACGATTTCTTCGCTTCCGTCAAGCGCCAGGTCGATTGCCTGCGGAATGTCCCTGCACTCGATGCATGATCCCGGAAAATCAACGGGCACGAAGCGGCGCAGATCGGCGGTCGCGGCGGCGCGATCGTTGGCGGGTCGTGCGAGAATCAGCCTTCCGGCAAGGCGCGCATAGTGCGGCAGCATTCCGGCGATGTCCTTGTCTTTCATGATGCCGAGAACCATGCAGAGGGATTTTGCACCGATCGCCGGCGCTTGACGGCACATATGCCGCTCCAGGGTCCGGCAGAACGATTCGGCCGCATCGGGGTTATGCCCGACATCGAATACCATCTCCCTGCCGCGGGCATTGACAATATGAAACCGGCCCGGCAGGCGGGCGCTCTCCATGCCTCGCGCATTTGCGGCAGGGTCGTTTATTCCGGCATCTCTGAGTGCCGTTAAGGCAAGCAGAGCGTTTATCACCTGATACTCCCCCGCAAGGTTGATCCGGTACCGTCTCCCCTCAAAGGCAAAGTCGGCGCCGGAATCGTCAAGTGTGGTTTCCGCAGCCATCTCCCGGCCCACCAGGTGCAGCGGGGCCTGCCGCGCCGTGCACACCTTTTCCGCAAGTATCCGGATCTCCGGCGCTGCCGGCTGTTCCATGACAAGCGGAACGGCGTTCTTGACTATCCCGAGTTTTTCGCCGGCGATCGACAGGAGGTCGTTGCCGAGATAGGCGGTATGGTCCATGGCAAGGCGGGCAATGACCGACACCCGGGGTATGACGACATTGGTCGCGTCGAGCCTTCCCCCGAGACCGGTTTCGAACACCGCCCAGTCGATTCGCTCCCGCTTGAAAATCTCGAAGGCCATGAGGGTTGTCGCCTCAAAAAAGGTCAATTTCAAATCGTCGATAACCGGGCGCAATGAGTCGTAAGCCGAAAGCCAGACGGGTTCAGCGACAGGCCTGCCGTTTATGAGAAATCGCTCCTCGAAATGGGCTATATGGGGCGATATGAAAAGTCCGGTCTTGCGACCGCCCGCCCGCAGGCAGGATTCGAGGTAGGTGCAGACCGACCCTTTGCCGTTGGTCCCGGCGACATGGAAGGCGGGGTAGTTTTTCTCGGGGTGGCCGATCGCCGAGGCGGCAGCGACCATCCGGTCGAGGTCATATTTGATCCCGAGCGTGTTCAGGCTGAACAGGTGCTCCCTGATGGTTGAGGCGCGTTCCATTTTGGCCCGGGCTCAGGGATTACGGCCGATGATGATGAAGATCCCCTTGCGCATCAGCATGATCGCAATTGCGGCAAGCAACAGGTTGGCGATTTTAGAAGCAATCTGCGAACCGGAAGCGCCCATGAAGCGCATGATCCTCCCTGAAAAAATAAAAACGGCACCGGCAATCCCGATGTTGAGGGTCGTTGCGATAGCGGTCAACCCGAAACCGTGCTGGCGGACCAGGAGCATGATGGTGGTCAGGACTGCGGGCCCGACGATGAGCGGGACACCGAGCGGGACCGGACCCAGTTCCTCCACATCGGCCGCTATTGACCGTTTTGCAGTTGATAAGAGGTCGCGAACGGAGAGCACGAGCAGGATGAGTCCCCCTGCTATCATAAAATCGGCGACCGTGATGCCGAGAAGCCGTAACACCCACTCCCCCAGAAAAATGAAGGGAATAGCGACGCCGAAAGCCGTTATGACCGAGGTCCGGATAAGCCGCCTGACCCGGCCGTCTTCGGCGGCTCCCACCAGCGAGGCAAAAATAGGCAGCACGCCGAGCGCATCCACCGCTACGAAAAGCGGAACAAAACAGAGCCAGAATGCCTTTACCTGAAAATGCACATGCCCTCCCTGACCATCTTCATTGCAACCGGCATGGACCCGGGTGCCCGAAAACACCCGGTATCGGCCTTATGCGCTTCCCTTATCGGCTTCAACCGTTGATTTCTTAACGGTTTCGACATTCGCCGCCGGATCACGGATCCGCGCCGTGGAGCGGCGTTCGATAATGGTGCCCTCGGCTTCGATAACGCTTTGCATGGGAAATATTGACGGGGAAATAATATACCGGATCATGGCGTTGATAATCCCGGTGGTATTGAAATCGTAGGACGTCAATTGATATTCCATGGCATCCAGCGAATTATCGAATCCGATGACTGAGAGATCCTGCGGAACGCTGCGACCGGCGGTTTTAAGGAAATCCAGGGCCAGCGTTGCGGCAAAATCATTGGCAAAAATCCAGGCGCTTATAGTTCGGTCACTGAGCGCCCGGGTAAAAAGCGGCAGCATTTTCTGGTAAATTTCACCGGTAGCGCAGTTCTGTTCGGTAAGATACTTGGAGATGCTGTAGCTTATCATGCCGCCCTTCCCGGAAAATTTCAATCGGGATTTTCCGGGCTCATACTGTTCAAAAAAGGCCCTGATATCTTCCTTATTATCGGAATGGTGAATGAACTCCCACTGATATGCATAGGTGTTGAGAACAAAGGGGGTAACCCCGTCGGTGATTCCGGCATCGCGGAAAATATCCGTTACCCCTTCCAGCCTGAGCTGCGACCAGGCCCCCTTATGAAAGGGCGAGAAAAAACCTATCTTTGTATGGCCGAGATTCAACAGGTACCGCGCAATCTGCCGCGCCGGATGGAACGATGCCGTAACCGTAAAAAACCTGATGGCGTGATGGCGCCGCAGGGAGTCGGGAACGCTCCACCCTCCTACGACATCCAGAACCGCGATAGGCTTATCAAAGGCAACCAGCTCCCGAAGGATGTCCGCCGGGTCGATCTCAAGGTTGGCCACTATATAGGCTATGCCGAGCAGCGCGTCATTCCTGAGGTTATAGGGCAGCCGGGTAGCGGAGTGAATATAGCGGAGCCGGCCGTTCTGATGGAAGTATACCGCAATGTCGAGGCCGATTTTTTTCTGGATACACTCGGCTTCAAGCAGGCGGAAACTGAGCTTATCCTGGTGGTCGGACCAGATTTTTGCATCCTCCCATCCGCATCCGATGGCAACGATGCGGTCGTTGCGGTCGGCGGAGGTAAGTGACGGGACAATGTATCCCTTTCCCCGGGACCGGATGGTGTCGTCGCTCTCAAGCGATTCCAGCGCTTTTTTTATGGTGGCGAACGAGACATCGTACCGGTACTGGAGCTCTTTGATAAACGGCAAGGCTTCCCCCGGCGCGAATCTGCCGGTAAGGATATCCTTGCGGATCTGCGCCTTGAGTTTGAGCCACAGCGCTCCGGGATAATCGCGGTCGGAATCGGATCCGGCCATTCCTTTATCAAAGGAAAAAAGGTCCGCTCCTGCAGCCGGTCCCTGGATGGCCGGCCGGCCGGCCGAAAAAGGGCCGATACCCCCCGCTTCCCTCAATTGCCCGATCGCCTTCCACATGGTGACGAATGAAACGTCGGCATTCCTCGCCAGGCGTCGTATGGATGGAAGAGGCGTTCCGAAGCGACCCGAATCGATCCCGTCTATGAGAAATTCCAGCGCCTTTTTAATGCCGGGCTTTCTTCTGATCCCATTGTTCATGCTGAAATCCTTCTGTTCCTGAGTGGCCCGAGACACGGTTGAGAGCCAAACGCACCTTCTCAGGTAATTTATGAGAACGAAATCACGGGTTCCTTAAAACAGGAGACCACTTGATCCGCCCTGGACAGGTATTCATAAATATATCAAATGCAACAATCCGGCGAAATAATTACCGTAGGGATTTTGCGGCTCTGGTCCTATATTGAATTGTCTTGCTTTTTTCATGGATAGAGTTATATTAAAATAGTCTGGAGCGGGTTTACAGTAATAGGTGCTGAAGTAATTGTATATCGTATATTTGCAGGGCATTTAGCGGTTGAAAGCCGCAGGTTTTCTTACAAACAATGATTCATTCTAACCAGCCATCTAAGTTCATTTCCGGAGGAGGCGTATGGTGCTTAAATTTTTAATCAGGTTGAGCGTTTTGGCGGTGTTGGGTGCCACATCGAGCTTATGGGCGTATGCCGGGACCGGGGGAACTCCCCTGGGCGGCATGGGTACCGGGTATGTTCTTTTCAATGCACAAACGGGAGGTTTTGCATTCGTCGGGAAGGTCATGCCTCCGGCTTCCGTTGAACAGAATGAGTTTACGAGTTATGGGTCATCCTCCTGCGGATTCCATTTTTTTGTAAACAATAAAGGAACCATTACCAGCAAGCAAAAAGCCTCCACAATGCGGGAAGATGCGAAGGTCCCCGTATATTACGACACCTTCCCGAACCTTGGCGGCGTGAACCTGACGCTGACGGCATTCGGCCCTTATATTCCGGTTGATGCTCCTCTTTTTACGCAGCTTGCGCAATCACCGCTCGCTTATTTCGATGTTGCGGCGACAAATACCAATGGCAATGCCGTCGATATTGCGGCAGCTCTTGAATTCTCGAACGTGACCTCAGGCAGCACCAATCTTATGGGTGGTGCGAATATCGGGGCCAGCGACGGTAAGAATGCTATTACCTGGGCAGGCGATACCAACAGCGGTAACGCCTATATGATAGCCGGGAGCGATCAGGCTACCGATACCGTATCCAGCGGATCCATGGGCACCTTCCTTACCTCCTCCGGTTTGCTGAGCAGTGGTGCCGGTAACCTCGTTGCCGATAAAATTCATGTTGCGGCAGGAGCAACGGTTCACTTCAGATTTCTTATGTCGTGGTGGAACCCCTGGGTAAATGCCGCCAAAGGTCCGGAACAGCATTACTACCAGAACTGGTATGCAAATTCCAAAGCCTCCGCGGTCTTCGGCTGGCCCTATTTTGCGCAGGTCGAGGCCGGAGCGACTTCAATCGTCAATCGAGTCATGGCGAGCAATTTTCCCTACTGGTACAAGGATCGCCTTCTGAACGATCTCTACCCAATGGTCCATAACACCGTCATGGCAAAAGACGGCCGCGTTGGAATATGGGAGGGAGCCTATCCGATTATCGGCACCATCGACCAGACCGAGCATGCTGCGGTGTGGTACAACTTCATCTGGCCGAGCGTATTCTGGCGCGAGTTCAAGTTCTGGGCAACATCATCCCATGTGGCTTCCGAAGGGGGAAACTTGCTGGGCCAGGTCCACCACGATTTCAATGGCTGCGCCTCGGGATCATGGAACTATACCAGTAGCGATTCAAACCACTTCATGGATGCCTGGCATAATACTACCCATAATGATTACTGGTACCAGCCGAACACGACCGGATGGGCCGACCTTAACTGCATGTTCATTTTCAAGGGATATGAGTTAATGCTCGCCTCGGCCAATAAGGACTCCCTGATGGAATACTGGGACAGCCTGAAAAACACGGCAACCCGGCTTGCCTACATGAGCACCACGGCCAGCGGTTACGGCAGCGGTTACCTGCCGAACCAGGCCTACAGCTCCTACGACAATACCGGAGTGCCCGATGGAAACTATTGCTCGTCTACCGCCCTCGCCGCCTGGGAAGCGTTGATTTCCATGGCGCAATGGCTGGGGGATACCGCTTCGGCAAATAAATACACCGCCTTCTACAATAGTGCCCGTGCGCAATTCCCCAGCGCCTGCTTTAACTCCAATTTTGCGACCGGGTCCAACTATTCCGAAGGCGATGTCGCCGGATACTCGTGGGCTCATTACTTCTGCCTGCCTGCCATTTTCGATACGAACATCGTGAATGCTTCCAACACCCGATTGTATGCCAACTATGCAAATTTATCGGGAATCCGTGACCGGCTTGGCAAGTGGCATTTTTACACCTACGATCACTGGGGCGGTTTTGCGATTTCAACCGGCCTGCCGAATACCGGCATTCTGGTCAACTACTGGGATTGGCAGTACTATTTCCCCGGCAATCCGCCGTATATTTTCTGGCAGGATCTGGAAGCCGATAACAATAATTTTGCCAGCTATTCGACGGCGCCGGATGTCTGGCGCGGTTATTTCCAGATGACCGGAACGCTTATCGACAATGCAAACAAGCGTCTCTGGATCAGGCCCAGCATTCCCGATACGGCGGCGGACTCAATGGCGCATGTGCTGACCAACTGCCCCCTGATCAATCCGAACGGCTGGGGAACGCTGAATTACACCGATAAGATAAGCACCGTCGACAATTGCTATCAAAATATGACGGTATCCTTCGATTCGGCGATCACCTTCAACCAGATTATTCTGAAAAACAACACGACCGTTGACACCCCGGGAGTCCTGGTCCGGATCAACGGTGCAACCGTGACCGGTGTCACCGTTACCACCGACACGCTGGCGTCCCCGCTCGAGAAGGTGATCAAGCTGACCTTCAACCCGGCGATCACGATTCAGCAGGGCGTCCAGATTAAGGTATTCAACGGAGCCGTCGGTGTCAGAGGTGTGGTAAAAGCCGCCATGCACCAGAATGTACTTGGCCTGACAAGCGGTATAATCGGCGCGAATTCGCCGATTCGTTTCTCGGTCGGATGGGCCGGCGCGGTCAAAATGGAACTGTTCGCCGTCAACGGCGCGCGAATCGGCACCATCATGAACGAATACGCGTTTGCCGGAGCGCACAACTATGTCTGGAACGGCAGGACCTCCCAGGGAGAATGGGTCGGGTCCGGAGTTGCGGTACTCAGGTTGACCGCCGCCGGCAAATCGGTTTCCAGGACGGTTTCGATCAGTAAGTAGTTTACCCAGGCCGGGATTCCCTGCATGCAGGGAATCCCTTATTTTTCAAACCACTATACCGGAGCAGCTTATTTCATGAAAAGAGCAAAGGCTTTAGTTGCTGTTGCACTAATGGTAATCGGGTTTCAGACCATGATCCTTGCGGAAAAGGATACGGTTTATGTCAAAGATACGACCAAGCCCTTAATACAAGTTGAAGGATTTGGTTATATAATGTTCGGGGAACTCGTTGCAGGAGATTACTATCCGGATGGTCCGCTCAATAACGGCGGGCACGCAGTTTCTCATTATGGCCAGAACAACGGTTTTGCCCATATCGGGGTCATATCAAATCCGACCCCCTGGTTTACCGCAAAAACCGCTCTGGAAATGTCGACTTTCCTGACTCTGCAATACGGCTCAATGGATAAGTCTTCCTATTACGAGGTCTATAACGCCGACATACCGTCGGCTGAAGGAATTTTTCACTGGAGCAACCTGGGTCCTACCGTTTCTTCTTTCCTGCTTGAATCGGGCCTTTTCCAGTACACCAACAATGCCGAAACCAAGGATCTGGGAAATTATTTATACCGCACCCAGGCCTATCCGGCATACATCGAGACCCAGTTGGATTACCCCGTGGCCAATCTTGAAGGAGCCCGGGCGCAGGTGGGTTTCTTTAATGACAAGCTGAGGATCGAAGCGCTTGCCAACTGCGATTATATTTACCTTCCCTGGCACGACTGGAACTTCGGTTTTACCGCCACCTATAACCCGAGCGATGTCCTGAGCCTGATGTACGGTATCTGTTTTGATCATGCCCTGGATATGAATGGCAATGCACAGGCATTCCCGGACAGTCTCGACAAGCTCTATCAGGCGACAAAGGAAGATGCAACGCTTATTTTTGATCCCAAGCCCCTGGTGGGCGGTCTGAAAAATATCTGCGGATCCGAAGATTTCAAGATTTATGGAGAAGCTGCGGTTCTGGGGCAGAAATCATACCAGTATTATCCCAACGATCTCAGCATTCCACGACCATACTACTGGTGCGGGCTGCCCTTGCAGAATATGCCGATGATGGCAGGGTTCAATATTCCCTCCTTCAGCAAGCTCCTTTCGGGATATACCTGGGATGTCCTTTCGGTCGAGGTTGAATGGTGGAAATATCCGTATCCGAACGACTGGCTCGGGTATGCTGCGACAAACGGAACGTTTAACGCTGAGCCGATGGACTATCAGGGGGACATGAGCGGGTATGGTTATCCCAATCAGGTTAAGTGGAGCGTCTATCTGGACAAGTCCATTCAAAAATTTGAAATCAAACTGATGGCCATGAACGACCATGACATTTACAAAACGTTCAGCCCGCAGGACCAGAACTGCAGCGAACAGTTCATGCGCACACATGGCGATTGGCAATGGTATGTCGAGCTCCGGTATAATCTGTAGCTCGGTGCGGAAGTACCGACAAATATGAAAACGGGACCGGATGCAACTATCCGGTCCCGTTTTTTTATCCGGGGGGAGGCTGCTGCCTCTCCCCTATTTTATTCAATCCACAGTTTTTCCGGTACTACCCTCACCGCGCGATCACCGCTATAGCCGCCAATCACCGGACAGCCCATCGATACATTGACCTCTACTATCAAGCTCCCCTTGAACATATCGCCCGCTTTGCAATGCCCTGAAGGGTATTCCCTCATTGGTCGATCCAGGCATTCATGGATTAAGCTGCTGTATTCACCTGGTGAAGTGTTCCGGCAGAACACCATTATTTATAACGTGTCTTGAAATGCTTGCCTGAAACAATTTATAATTACAAATGCGATAGTACCCGATTGATAGTGCAATCATCTGTTCCCTTGAAGGTAATATTTACCGGGGATATTGTTACAAGATGAAATATTTGCAGGTAAGAATAGTATTGTGCTCATGGCCATGGGTTGGAGTCTTCTCCAAAGAAGAATCTCCTTTACGGCCAATTCGGCTTCCGGAGGCGCAATAATGGTACAAAGCTTCTATTCTATCACTGCTATCGGCCTTATTACGTGCATCGGTATAGGTATCGTCCCCGACAACATCTCCGCTCTTGTCGCACCATTGCCTCTTACCATAGCGGGAACAGCCTATTCTAACCGGTCCGGAACGACTACAGAGCCTTGCAGCGAAGGGGGGCGGGACGTTACTACCATCCTCAACGGTAATTATCTCAAATATTTAAACATCAATTTTGGCATCGGTTTTCAATGCTTTGAAGCCCGGATTGCAAGCGCCGGCGGAGGCGGATCCATCGAATTGCACCTTGATAATCCAGGAGGTGTCCTCATCGGTACCTGCCTCGTGCGACCATCGACCGGGGGGTCCCAGACCTGGGCATCAAAGGCCTGCGCAATTAAGGAAACCACAGGCATTCATAATCTTTACCTTGTTTTTTCAGGTGGATCCGGCAACCTGTTCAGCCTCGAATGGTTTACGCTCTACCCAACCCCTGCCATTGCGACAGCCGCCTGGCGCCAGAGTACGGCATCCGGCATGGGCACGTATCAGGGTACCTTGCCGTTTATTGCCGATTCCGCCTCCACCCTTCCCGGAACAGGAACGGCGATTGTTTCCATCGATTCCACGCTACTCTATCAGCGAATCGATGGATTCGGGGGTGCCTTCAACGATATCGGCTGGGCATCACTGCAAGGGCTGGCTCAATCTGCCGAAGACAGCGTGATGCGGGCTTTATTCGATACCGCTGCCGGATGCAAATTTACGCTCGGCCGCTGTCCCATCGGCATGAGCGATTTCAGTGTCGACAGTTCCTCCCTGGATGACTCGGTGAGCGATTACGCAATGCAGTTTTTTTCAATCGCCCATGACTTGCAATACAATATTCCTTATATCAAAGAAGCCATGAAATACCAAAAAAACCTGATGGTAAACTCCTCTCCCTGGACACCGCCGAGCTGGTTGAAAACCATCAACGCCTGGGAAGGACTCATCGCCGATACAAGCTACAATACCATGAAGCAGGACTCCCTGAGTCTTGCCTCCTATGCGATATATTTCAGGAAATTCGTCCAGGAGTTCGATAGCGCCGGTATTTCACTCTCCATGATCTATCCCCAGAACGAACCGGCCATGGATCTACCCGATCATCCATCCTGCACATGGACCGGAACTGAACTCTGGAACTTTGTACGCAACTATCTTTACCCGGAATTCACCGCTCATGCCGTTACCGCTGAAATCTGGATGGGAACATTCAACTGCAGCAATTTTCCCGATGACCTCGCCCCATGGCTGGACGATACGCTGATGAGATTCATCGTTCGCGGAGGCGGGTTTCAATGGGGAGGTGCGGCTGCAATGAGCCAGATGCTCGCGTTCGATACTTCGCTGCATCTGGGAGCAATGGGAACTGAAAACATGTGCCATGGGGGCGCCAACAGCTGGGCGGATGCAATCGATATGTACTGCTCCTACCTGTATCCCTATTTCGAGAACGGAGCAAATTCCTATATGTATTGGAACATGGTCCTCAACAGTAACTTTGCCTTCGTGCCCTGGATGCAGCGCGCCCAGAATTCTATGGTTACCATTGCGACTTCCACCGGCGCCGTAACCTATAACCCGGAATTCTTCGAAATGAAGCATATAAGCTATTATGTAAAGCAAGGCGCTGCACGGATGCAAGTTGCGAGCAGTAATGCGGCACTGAGCCCACTGGCATTCAAGAATCCGGACGGCACCATTATTCTCCTGATTTGCAACAGCGCCGACACGGCAGTACAAGCCGGCATTAAACTGGGAAACAGTGTTCTTGACGTGACGCTGCCGGACTCGTCAATCAATACCTTCAACCTGGGCGGCACCGATGATACCGCAAGCTGGGCCATAAAAACAATCCCCAGTGCAATGAGAAGATCACCCGGGACCGGTATTGCGGCAACAGCACCGATGTCTTGTACCATATACGACATCAAAGGCAGGATTATCAGGCAGGGGGTCATGGGCAGGGTAAGTCCGCAGGCTTCATCCCTGCGCTGGGATGGCACCGATAATGCGGGCCGAAAAGTTTCCCGGGGGGTTTATTTCGCAAGGGCAAGAGGGGCTTCGAGCACCGCACGTCTGCTTTTCACCGGGAACGATTTGGCGATCGAAGCAACCCGGTAGAAGAGTTGGAATCGTGCCGCTTTCCGGCAGTCATTGAAAGCGGCACGGTTTACATTGACTCCACTATTACAGCTTTTCCGGTACCACCCTCACCGCGCCCTCATCGGCCGAAGCCGCAAAGAGCGCATAGGCGCGCAGTGCATCGGGAACTATCCGGTCCCGAACGGGTTTAAAAGCGCCGGCACCCTTTGCCAGCTCCTCCTGCCTCCGGTGGGCCAGCTCGTCGTCGGTAAGCAGCACCTTGATGGTGCGGTTCGGGATATCGATTTCTATGCCGTCGCCGGTGCGCAGGAGCCCGATCTCGCCGCCCGATGCCGCCTCGGGCGAAACATGGCCGATGCACAGGCCCGATGTGCCTCCGGAAAAACGGCCGTCCGTGATCAGGGCGCACTCTTTGTCAAGATGCCGCGACTTGAGGTAGGCGGTAGGGTAAAGCATCTCCTGCATCCCCGGCCCGCCCCGCGGGCCCTCGTAGCGGATTACTACCACATCGCCCGCCTCCACCTCGCCGAGGATCCCCTCGGCCGCGCTGTCCTGGGAATCGTACACGCGGGCTTTCCCGGAAAACTTGAAGATGGATTCGCTGACTCCGGCGGTTTTCACGATGCATCCCCTGGTCGCGATGTTGCCGAAAAGCACCGCCAGCCCGCCCTCTTTGGTATAGCAGTGTGAGAAGTCACGGATGCAGCCGCACTTGCGGTCGAGGTCGAGGGAGGGATAGTAGGTCTCCTGCGAGCCAAGAACGAGATTGCCGACCGTGCCCGCGGGAGCGCTTGTGTAAAGCTGGGCCGCTTCGGGCAGGAGCCTGGGGCTCATGAGGTCATAATCGTCCAGGATCATTTTGAGGCCCGGAGCATCGACGCGGCGGACCGAGGCGTCTACCAGCCCGTTGCGCTCGAGTTCACCCAGAAGCGCCATGACGCCGCCTGCGCGATGGACGTCTTCGAGGTGGAAGTGCGAGCTCGGGGCAACTTTGCAGAGCACCGGCACCTTGCGGGACAGGGCATCGATGTCCTTCATCGTAAAGTCCACACCGGCCGACCGGGCGATTGCCAGGAGATGCAGCACCGTGTTGGTAGATCCTCCCATGGCGATATCGAGCGCCATGGCATTCATGAATGCCTGCCGCGTGGCAATCGACCGCGGCAGCACCGACGTGTCTTCGCGTTCGTAATACGCCGCTGCGAGCGCCACAATCCGCTTCGCCGCCAGCTCGAAGAGCCTCAGCCGCTGCTTGTGGGTTGCAACCACCGTGCCGTTGCCGGGCAGTGCCATGCCGAGAGCTTCGGTGAGGCAGTTCATGGAATTCGCGGTGAACATGCCCGAACAACTCCCGCAGGTGGGGCACGCCGCGCGCTCCACCGAGGCGACCTCCTCGTCGGAAACGTTTTTATCGGCCGCCATGACCATGGCGTCGATAAGGTCGTATTTGCGGCCGTTGCCGACTCCCGCCTCCATGGGACCACCTGAGACGAAAATCGCCGGAATATTGAGCCGCATGGCGGCAATGAGCATTCCCGGCGTGATCTTGTCGCAGTTCGAGATGCAGACCATGGCATCGACCTTATGGGCGTTACACATATACTCGACGCTGTCGGCGATAAGCTCGCGCGAGGGCAGCGAGTACAGCATGCCGTCATGCCCCATGGCGATGCCGTCATCGATGGCAATGGTATTGAACTCCGCAGCAAAGCACCCCTGCTCCTCGATCCGCCGTTTGACATACTGCCCGATCTCATGAAGATGCACGTGGCCGGGGACGAACTGGGTGAAGGAATTGACGACGGCGATGATCGGCTTCCCGATCTGCGATTCTTTCATGCCGTTGGCCCGCCAGAGGCTGCGGGCTCCGGCCATGCGCCGGCCCTCGGTTGTTGCAGAACTGCGAAGTTTGATTGGCATAGGTGGTAACTCCCTTCGAAAATAGCGATAGTGACGATAAAAAATAGGCGATGAGCGGGGGGAAGGGCAAGAATACTCAAAATAGAATGAAGTGTTGTCGATGGAAGGACCGGGCCGAGATTAAAATCCTTTGGTGGGGGAACCATTTTCAATGGTTTCCCATTTTGCCCAAAAGGCAAAATGGACGGAATTTTAATATTTTTAATTGTACCAGCCCCCGGCCCGAAGCCGCGAAAGCCACGCGTCTTCAGGCACACCCTTCCCCTCCCGCAACGCTCTCTATTTAGGTAGAAAACACAAATACGGCAAACCAAAACCGTTTACGCTTATACCTTCTTGATGTTCTTTTTCGCAGAGGCTTGTGGGTCCCCGCCGCAGGGTGCCTGTTATGAAGCACTCCCACCTCGTGCGGGTGACCCGGCTCAGCCATCCAAATGAATTTGATTTTGCCTTTGCTTTTGGATTCCGGCTCAGCCATCCAAATGAATTTGATTTTTATTCTTTTTTTGGATTCAGGCTCAGCCATCCCAATAAATTTTAATTTTCATAATCAGGTAAATCCCCTATCCGCGGATCGATTATTTTATCCCTCTGGAGTTCGCAGTTTGAAATGCGGGAATTGATTCTCGCTCAATGATACCTTACTCGGAAATTGGAAATTCGGCTGAATGAGAAGGAGATTTCTTGCAGGATATTTCGCCGCTTACCTGGCCCTGATGAGCGGAGATGGGAATGGCAGCCCCGCCGGAATATCCATAGATGTGCCGGATCAGATAATAATGGTGAACATCCCTGCCGGAACGTTCCAGATGGGCGATGCGGATACGTCGGTTACCAATCAGAATTCGCAATCGATCCCGGTGCACCGGGTAACCCTTGGAGCCTTCTCCATGGCGCAGACCCTGGTGACGCAGGCGCAGTACCGGCAGGTGATGGGAGTTAATCCATCCTTTTTCGATTCCGGCGGCGCCCGGCCGGTTGAGGCGGTCAGCTGGTTCGACGCGGTCCTGTTCTGCAATAAGCTCAGCCGGCTGAAGGGGCTGGATACGGTATACTCCTATACCGGCATAGATCAATGCTCTACGTACGATACGCTGGCTTCGCCGACTATCGATTATTCGAAAAACGGTTACCGGTTGCCAACCGAGGCGGAGTACGAATACGCCTGCAGGGCCGGGTCGGCTACCGATTATTACTGGGGAAGGAATTATCCTCCGCGAACGGCTGCGGATACCCTTGCGCTGGACAGCAATGCCGTATGGTACGGCGATTCGCCGAACCTTACGCAGCCGGTGCCGTGCAAGAAACCGAACGCCTGGGGGCTGTACAACATGTCGGGAAACGTGTGGGAGTGGTGCAATGACTGGTTCGGCAGTTACGACACCGCTGCCCAAACCAACCCGACAGGAGCCGCCTGTGT
>CAWDOZ010000099.1:0-139137 GCA_963803935.1 uncultured Fibrobacterota bacterium
GTACCCGTCAACGGTCCGGTTGATGTCGATCAGGAGATTTTCCGCGGCCCGGTTGCGGCGATGCTGCTCCCGGTAGAGGATGTAGGCCTTGGCAATGGCTGCCAGCCCGGCGTCGATGAGTACCTGTTCCACCAGATCCTGGATTTCTTCGACCGCCGGAATCGAGTTGGAATGAAACCGTTTGCCGATCTGCTGTTCCACCCGCCCTGCCAGTTCATGCGCGCGGGAGAAATCGGACGAACCGGTCGCCTTCGCCGCTTTGAAAATCGCGTTGGCAATTTTCATATTGTCATAGTCGGCAAGCGTCCCGTTGCGCTTGCGGATGGTCGTAATCATGGAGCTCCCTCGCCGTTTGTGTCCGGATTGTCATTGAAAACTAAACGCTCTGTGAGGCGATAGTCTGATGAACCCTTATCCGTGAAGGTTCATGCATTCGGTGGCACCGACAGGCAGGTTTTCTGGCTCTCCCGATGGCTGCCGCCTTCCCACCCTCTATACCAGCAGAGCAGTGGCTTTGTTTGGCAGCTTCCGGCTTACCCGGTCGCGGGATCACAGCGGCAGGACCGCTCCGGATTTGCACCGGAATTCCCTGACGCCTGTCATAGATTTTAATACCACAAAATATTGTATGCCCAACAGAGTGTCAATACCAAATATGGTGGGTTGTTTCAGATTAGGTGGGGAAACCGCCTACGGCGGTTTCCCCTGGTCGGAGCCGCGCAAAGCCGCGTCTCCGACGCACCCCTTCCTGCGGAAGTACGCGGCTATGCCTGCCTCGCTAAAGCTCAGCAGGCGCTCGCGTACCTCCGCAACGCCTCCAATAGGTAAAAAACACATAAGAAAAATTGCGAACAAAGAGAAGCATACGGTTCAAATATGATGAAAAATATGACCTCCTTAGTAAGGGCTCAAGCCGCGGGCGAATAGGCCGCTTACAAGGCGGGGGATCTCTTTTAGTCTATGTTTTTTCTACCCTAGAAGAGAGCGTTGCGGGAGTGGGCGAGCGTTTGCCAAAGGCAAACATCGCCGCCCACTTCCGCAGGAAGGGGTGAGCCAAAGACGCCGCTGCCCGGCTTTGCGGGCGCGGAGGCTTTGGCCAGGGGAAACCGCCGTAGGCGGTTTCCCCACCAGAAGTAGTAGCCAATATTAAATATTTTAATTGCATATTAATATTTTCAATAATTATATTTAAAAAGTGGATAAAAATAAAGTTGGAACTAATATTCGTTGCCCCTCATGCAGCGGGCAGCTGTTCCCCCGGGTACTCGTCTGCGACTCGTGCGGCATCAAAATAGAGGGGGAGTTTGCCCAGAACGAGTTCGCCTCCCTGACCCCCGATGAATTGCATTTTCTCAGGGTATTCATTCACTGCGAGGGACGGATTCGCGACATGGAGGCGGCTCTCGGAGTCAGCTACCCCACCGTAAAAGCCCACCTGACGACTATAAAGAATAAACTGAATCTCGGCAGCAGACCATCCGAGGCGGCGCCTTCCACGGGCAGCGCGGGCGAGCCCGAAACAGTTCGGGCGACCGATGGCGGCAGCTGTAGTCAGCCGCTTCCGGCTTCGTCTATTCTTGAAGATTTGGAGCAAGGGCGACTGAGCTATAAGGAGGCCCTGAAAATGATCAAAAACTTGAAGAAAGGAGCCGGCGATGCCGATTGAAATCGATAAAATCCGGATGATGGAGCAAAACGGGGTGATTTCCGGCGAGCAGGCCGATGAGCTTATCGCCGCACTTTCGCAAGCCGAAGGCCCTGCCGCTGACAATGGTTCCGGAGCTGGCAAAAATCCGGCACCCGACCGGGAAAAAGAGCGGGAGGAGAAAGATTCGACCGGAGAATATCGGGGCAGGACCGATTCGAGACGTTCGCGCCACCACCATTACCATGGCGAGTTCGACACCGGCTGGGTTCGCATGATGCATGAAATGGCCCAGGGAATCGGGGGAGCGCTCAACTGCACTTTCGGCAATCGGACTGCTTACGATGGCAGCGGCGGGAACCGCCTCTCCATGTCCAAGGTAGACCAGCCCGACGGCGGCGCCTATGAATTCCGCGGAAACCGGGTGACCTTTTCGAAAATCGCCTCGATTCGTCTGGTCCATTCCGCCCTTTGCGGTAATACCATATCGGCTTCCACGCTGCACGATTTTCGGCTTGAAAACAGCCGGATAGCTGATAACCTGATAGGCGGGGCCTCACTCGCCGAAGTTACCATGCAGGATTCCGACATTACCGACGCCTCCTTCAAGGCGTCCAAACTTTCGCGGATAGAGCTTCGCGGCAAGAGCTCCCTGCACGATGTAAAATTTGCCGGTTGCAACTGCAGCACTCTTACCCTCGATCATGCCGGGATTATCAATGATACCGCCCTCATTGCGGCGAATCTGAACGGTATTTCACTGGCCAACGGATCCTCGATCAACGATTGCGACATCAACAGCTCAACCGTAAATCGCCTGTCGATAGATCGAAGCGCCTTGAGCGATACCGACATTTCCAATTCCAATATGTCCCACGGCGATTTTCGCGATTCGGAGATCTCGGACTGTTCGATCAAGATGTCGAACCTTAAAAAAATGCAGTGCATCGGCAGCGTTCTCCATGAAACCGAATTCGAGGCATTTTCAGCCGACGAACTTTTTTTCGAGGGGGCGAACCTGCATGAGGTAGTCTTTTTCAACGATCTTCCGTCATCGGGTGCAGCCCGTCGTTGTTCATTTCGCAATGCGACCATCAAGGAGTGTGAATTTATCAACTGCAGGTTCGAGGATACGACTTTCAAAAACCTGCAAATTTCCGGGGCCGTTTTTACGGGGTGCGATTTTTCGGGGCAAACGTTCGAGCGGGCCGCGGATTTGCTGAAAATGGCGGCGAGGCAAGGATGAAAGACGAGGAACAAGGCAATACGAGAGATTGAGGATGGGGTCAGGCCGATTGCTATTCCTTTGCCGTCCACAACATATTTTTACTGTTATTATTGACTATCTACCGGGGAGATTGCATGATAGTGCGCGAGATAATGCTGGAGCATTTCAAATACTGGGCGAGCGACGAATGCCCGCCCCTGTCGGAGGAGGATGTTGAGCTGATTGCCAGGCTTGCCGAGGTGGTGGGGGTGACGGTGACGATTGGGGAGAGGGTGCCGTGATAAGAGCAATTAGTAAGAATAATCGTTACTGCTCAGGTGGGGGAACCATAAAAAAATGGTTCCCCCTGGTCGGAGCCGCGCAAAGCCGCGTCTCCGACACACCCCTTCCAGCGGAAGGGGGAGGCGATGTTTGCCTGAAGGCAAACGCTCTCCCCCTCCCGCAACGCCCTCTTGCAAGGTAGAAAAAAACATAGAAATTAATAGGGCATACTAATACCGTATTTTCATCAAGTCAATATATATATAATCGTTTCAATTGTGTTTTCTACCAAGTGAGAGCGTTGCGGGGGTGCGAGGGCGCCTGCTGAGCAAAGCGAGGCAGGCATCGCCTCGCACCCCCGCAGGAAGGGGTGTGCCAAAGACCCGCAGCCCTGCTTTGCGGGCGCGGAGGCTTTGGCCAGGGGAAACCCGCGTAGCGAGGTTTCCCCACCAGAGGCCTTCAGGACGGTTCCCCCCCCCTGAGCTGTAAATGCCAAATCTTAAAAAAATCTCTATCATCACATCCACCCCCAAATCAGGCACACGGTATTTTAATAAACTATAGTAAGTATCGATAATCCAACCCCCTTACGGAACCCGTTACCATGCCGTTTTTCGAATCGACCATAGCCGAAGCTGCGCTGCGAATGGCACAGGGAGAGCTTAAATGCCGCGATGTTGTCGAGCGCTCGCTCTCGCTTATTGCTCAAAAAGATCCGGGCCGGGACGGCCTGCATTCATTTATAACCGTCACCGGCGAAGCTGCCCTTCGCCGTGCCGAAGAGCTCGATGCACTCCCCGATACCGAAAAGGCGCGCATGCCGCTCTTCGGCATTCCGGTGGCCTTGAAGGATAACCTGTGTACCCGCGGCATCCGTACAACCTGTGCCTCGAAAATCCTCGAAAATTTCGTACCTCCCTACGATGCAACCGTCGTGGGGGCCTTGCGCGATGCGGGAGCGGTCATCGTCGGCAAGACCAATCTCGATGAGTTCGCCATGGGATCGAGCACGGAAAACTCGGCCTTCGGCGTGACGCACAATCCCAATAACCCGGAGTACATTCCCGGCGGGTCGTCCGGCGGAAGCGCAGCAGCGGTAGCCGCAGGCCTGGTTCCCGCGGCGCTTGGCTCGGACACGGGCGGATCGATCCGTCAACCGTGCAGCCACTGCGGCTGCGTCGGGATCAAACCGACCTACGGCAGGATCTCCCGGTACGGTCTCGTCGCCTTTGCCTCCTCCCTCGACCAGATCGGGCCCATTGCCTCGGACGTGCGCGACATCGGCCGCCTTCTCGAAGTCCTCTCCATTGCCGACGAGCGCGACTCCACCAATGCGAGGATGCCGTACCATGATCGCGAGTCGACCTACGACAACGACCTTTCCGGCCTCACCATCGGGCTGCCGCGGGAGTATTTCGGCGAAGGGCTCTCCGACGGCGTGCGGGGAGTGCTGATGCGGCTGCTTGACGGACTTAAAAGCCGCGGGGCGACCGTGGTCGACGTCTCGCTCGCCCGGGTAAGCTATGCCGTTGCCGCCTATTATATCATCGCCACCGCCGAGGCGTCGTCGAATCTTGCACGGTTCGACGGCGTCAAGTACGGGTATCGCGCGGAAAACCCGGCCTCCCTCGCCGACATGTATTCCCGTACCCGGCAGGAGGCATTCGGCGCGGAGGTAAAGCGCCGGATCATGATCGGGACGTATGTTCTGAGTTCGGGATACTACGATGCCTACTACCTCAAAGCCGCCCGGCTGCGCACCCTCATCGCGCGTGATTTCGAGCGCGCATTTACAGAATGCGACTTGATTCTTTCACCCGTGGCGCCGACGCCGGCGTTCAAGCTGTACGAAAAGGTGAGCGATCCGCTCCAGATGTACCTTACCGATATCTATACGGTATCCGCCAACCTGGCCGGTATACCCGGCATCAGTGTCCCTGCCGGAAGCGTAAACGGGCTTCCCGTCGGCGCGCAGTTCATGGCGCCGAAGTGGCATGAAGAATCCCTTATCAAGGCGGCCTATGCCGCCCAGTGCCTGGGGCGGTGACCGCGTTACCGGCCCTCACGGGGCGAGCCGCACGTGCGGCTTGCGCAGCCGGGGCGGTCCTGGCCATTGCGGTGCTTATCCCCGGCTGTCTTTCGTCAACAACCCGGTACGCGCACACGGGCGAGGAGACGGCTCGGCAGAAAGAACGGCTTGCGCCGCTCTTCGATACCTCGCTTGCGGCAGGCCGCAGGGCGCCCGACACACTGCCGCTGTGCAAAGTTCTCACCTCGTACCTCGGCACCCCATACCTTTACGGAGGGATGTCGCGGGACGGCGTCGACTGCTCCGGCCTGGTCTGCCTGGTATTCCGGGAAACCTGGAATATGCGGCTTCCCCGTTCGGCGACCGGCATGATACAGGTCGGAACACCGGTTCCCCTCGACAGCGCGCGGCCGGGCGATCTGGTGTTCTTCCGCTGGGGATATTTCGGCGGGCCCGACCATGTGGGAATTTACACCGGCGCAGGACGATTCGTCCATGCCAGCACGCGGCTCGGGGTCATCGAGAGCTCGCTTGCCGACAATTATTACGGGTCACACTTCATTGCGATGAGGAGGATGGGATCGTGAGCGTAGCCTTTTCCGGAGAGCGCGGGGCCTTTGCCGAACTCGCGGCCATCGAATACTTCGGCCCCGGGGTCAAGCTTTCGGCGGTTCCAGAATTCGGCGATGTCTTCAGCGGCGTGAAGCGGGGCGACTTCCGGTTCGGGGTGGTTCCCATCGAAAACTCCCTTGCCGGCAGCATCCACCAGAACTTCGATCTGCTGCTCGAAAGCGGGCTCTCGATCACCGGCGAGGTGCAGCTCCGGATCCGCCATTTTCTCATTGCAAACAAGGGAACCGACGCGAAGAAGATACGCCGGGTCCTGTCGCACCCTGCCGTTTTCCCCCAATGCCGGAAGTTCCTCAGGAAGCATCCGTCGTACCTGCCGGTGCCGGTCTCGAACACCGCCGCTGCGGTCAAGACCATCCTGACCGAAAAGCTGCACGATGCCGCGGCAATCGGCTCGCTGCAGGCGGCTATGGATTTCGATATGCAGGTGCTGGCCCGCAATATCGAGGACAACGCCGGGAATACCACCCGGTTCCTGGTGGTGGCGAAAAAACCGAAATTTCCTTTGGCAACGGTGAAGGATGTCAAGAGCTCGGTTGTCTTTTCAATGAAAAACATCCCCGGCGCGCTCTACAAGTGCCTCAGCGTCTTCGCCCTGCGCGATATTAATCTTTACAAAATAGAGTCCCGCCCGGTGCTCGGAAAGGGATTCCAGTACCTCTTCTACCTTGACTTCGGCGGCGACGCCCGCCGCGAGGCGCAGAAAAACGCGATCAACCATCTGCAGGAGATCACGACTTTTTACCGGTTCCTCGGGTCGTATGCGATTGATGAGCCGCGGGATCCGAAGTATGGGAAGCGGGAGTAATGGTATGCTTCAAGCCTTTGGTGGGGGAACCCGGGTCCTGCTGTTGCAGGTATAAGACTATGAAGTTTACAAACAAAAGAAGGCACCTTGAAAGGGTGCCTTCCCGATTTTGAACTCCTGACGAACCACTACTTCCAACTACTTGAGTCGCTTCTTCTGGGTATTGCCTTCTTCTGCTTTAATGAACGTTTTGGCGACTTTCTCGTCGAAAGGGAAGAACTTTTCATAAAATCCTCCTTAAGGGAATTTCAAACCGCGCTAAAACAGTTTATGTCCTAGCTGTATTTAGAGTACGGGTAAAGATGAGCAAATATGCGCTTTGAGGATAGGTATGGTCTTCTACCCAGGTAATTTATTTGAAATTCAAATGCTTTTGGATGGCTGAGCCGGGTCAACCCATTTTACCCAAAAGGTAAAATGGACGGATTATTATAATTTTAATTGAACCAGCCGCACGAGGTGGGAGTGCTTCATAATAAGCCCCCTGCGGCGGGGACCCACAAGCCTCTGCGAAAAAAATCAATATTCAATTGCAATACTGCAGATGATTAATTTGATACAGATCGAAATGCAGAAAGGATTTACTTCGGCTGTCTTAATGCGTATGCGGTTTTGCTTTTCCAAGGTTTCTTCTACCTAATGGGAGCGTTGCGGGGGTGCGAGAGCGCCTGCAGAGCTTTAGCGAGGCAGGCATAGTCTCGCACCTCCGCAGGAAGGGGTGTGTCGGAGACGCGGCTTTGCGCGGCTCCGACCAGGGGGAACCATTATTTAATGGTTCCCCCACCAAAGGCCTCATTTCTTATGAAATTCCAAACGCCTCTCCCGCAATTTTTTCCAGTTCTTCCGTACCCTTCGCCCTGAATATCCGGTCCCTGAAAATCGCCGCATGGGGCGAACCCTTGAGGTACCAGGCGGTGTGCTTTCGCATCTCCCTGGTCGCGTAAAATTCGCCGTACAATTCCCGGAAGCGGGCGATATGGGCCAGGAGTTCCCTTCCGCGTTCTGCAGGGGAGGGGGGGAGCACGGCGTCACCTTTCATTGCCGCCTTGATCTGGCCGAAGAGCCACGGGTTGCCAACCGCTCCCCGCCCGATCATGATTCCGTCGCATCCGGTTTCGCGGATCATGCGAAGCGCATCGTCTGCGGTGCGGATATCGCCGTTGCCGATCACCGGGATCGAAACGGCCTTTTTGACCAGGAGTATCCGTTCGAGAATCGCTTCGCCGGTGTAGCGCATGCTTTTGGAGCGCGCATGGAGCATGACCGCCTTGGCGCCGCTTCCCTCGGCTATCCTGGCAAACTCTTCGTCGACCCACTCTCCGGTATTCCAGCCTGATCGGATCTTGACCGTGAGCGGGATGGTCGTTGCCCTGGCCATAGCTTTAACGATAGCCTCGAAGAGCACCGGATCCTTCAGGAGCGCGGCGCCGCCGTTTCTCGAAACGACCTTGGGGACCGGGCAGCCGGCATTGAGGTTTATAAAATCGGGCTTGAACTGCGATTCAACCATTGCCGCCGCGGCGGCAAGCCGTTCAGGATCGGCACCGAAAAGTTGAATGCCGATGGGCCGCTCCTGTTCGTCGAAGGCACAGAGCCGGACCGTCTGCTTCCCGGCACGAAGGAGTCCCTCGGCGCTCACCATCTCGCTGACGACCGCGTCGGCACCGCATTTTCTGGCCAGATTCCGGAATAAGGTCTCACTGATTCCTGCAAGGGGAGCCAGATAGAGAGCGGCTGTATTAAAATTCATGCGGGAAAAATACATTACCAGTACGATCAATCCCTTGCATGGCAGCCTTTGTCGGCATATATTTTGCAAGGACTTACATATGCTATACAAACTCTCGCCGGTAAGACGGGAAATACGCCTATGAAAATGTTTGAAAACGTTTCGTTTTCGAAGCCCCCGCTTGTCCTGGCCGCGTGGCCCGGAATGGGAAACGTAGGGCTCATCACCATCGATTTCCTTCGCCGGAAGATGGAGGGGAGGCCCTTTGCCGATATCGACATGAGGCCGTTTTTCTTTCCCGATTCAATCATGGTGAAGGATGGCATCGCCCAGTTTCCCGATCTTCCCACAAGCCGTTTTTTTTACACGCACGACCCCGATTGCATCATTTTCGAGAGCGATGCGCAGGTCGGCGGCCGGGACGGACTGGTAATCATCAAGATGTTTTTCGACATCATTGCCCGCTTTGAAGTTGAACGGATTTTTACCTTTGCAGCCTTCGCCCAGCCGATGTCCTACCGTAACCCCTCGCAGGTGCTCGCCACCTGCAACGGCGAATCGCTCCTTACCCGGCTCAAGGATCAGGGCCTCCTGCCTATGCCCGATGGATTCATTGCCGGACTCAATGGGCTGCTTCTGGGCGAAGCATCCTCGCGCAATATCGAGGCGGGCTGCCTGCTCTGCACCATCCCGAGCTATGCCATGAATTTCGCCTACCCCAAGGCCTCACTCGAACTGATACGGACCATTTCCCGGCTGAATGCCTTCTCCGTGGATACCGGAGAACTCGAGGAGAGCGTCGACGAGATGGACCAGCAGCTCGCCATGATCGAGGAGCGCATCCGCGAGTTTTTCCCTTCTGTTAACAAGGAGAACGACGAGGAGATATCCACGATCGAGGAGGAGAAGGTGCCGCACTATGTCATGGAAAAGATCGAGAAGCTCTTCCTCGATGCGCGCCGCGACCGCAACCGGGCCCCGGAACTCAAAAAAGAGCTCGATCGGTGGAACCTGTTCGAACTGTATGAGGATCGGTTTCTGGATTTGTTTGAGGATGATAAGAGAGACCGGAAAAAATAATAAATAAAATAAGACTTTACTGCATAGGTGGGGAAACCGCCTGAGGGCGGTTTCCCCTGGCCTGAAGCCGCGAAGGGCACGCGTCTTCAGGCACACCCCTTCCTGCGGAAGGGGGAGGCGATGTTTGCCTGAAGGCAAACGCCCTCCCCCTCCCGCAACGCCCTCTTTCAGGGTAGAAAAAACATGAAGGACAACTGCTTATTGATAAATCCCCCCTTAGTAAGGGGGGCGCCGAAGGCGGGGGATCCGAAGGCAAAATCGGCAACCTTCCCGCTTATTTGAACTGTAGCCTCGCATCTACGTTTCTCTGTATTTTAATCTTTTGACGTTGCGTTAGCGAGGACAGAGGGTGTCGGGGTAAACGAAGTGACCCCGACAGTATTTGAAGACCCAGGCGAAGCCGCAGGGCTTCAAACACTGGCTCGGCTTTGCCGAGAGCCCGGCGGAGGCGCGCCGTTGGCCGCCCCTCAGGGCGGCCAACGGAACGCCCAGAAGTTGACTTTGCTTTTAGCTTTCCGGTCAGCTATCCAATAAAATTTGATTTATCACTTGGTTCTCTTATTCTCAATCGCCCTCTCATAAGCCTTAACAGTATTCTCCGCCGCCTTTTCCCACGTAAATGATTGCTCCAGTCTCCTCCGCAAGGCTTCCCGCATCGGTCGCTCGGCTTCAAAGGAGTCCCAGGCCTCCTGCACGGCTTTGCCGATGGATCGCCAATTTGCCGGATCGCAGTATCGCGCCGCGTCGCCGAAGTATTCGAACTCCGAGGACCGGTTGCTGACCACGAGCGGGCGCCCTGCCGCAGCCGCTTCGAGGTTGGCGAGCGATGCCCCTTCCGCCCAGCTCGGGAGTGCGACGACGCGCGCCGCGGCATAGGCCGAGGCGAGCTCGCTGCGGTCAAGCTGCGGGATGAAGAGCGTGTCCGGCTTCGCGAGGGAACGGCATACGGCCTCGTAATCGGGTTCCCCGGCCCGGCCGACAAGGACCACCGGCAGCCGGCTGTCGCGAAGCGCCTGGAGCAGCATCGCCTGGTTCTTCCGGCGCTCGATCCTGCCGACGCACAGCACGAAGTCCTGCACGCCGAAGCGCGTTACGAACGGGTCCGGCGAGGCATTCCCGAACAGGCTGTACTCGGCAGCGTTATGCACCACGCTGAAGGGCATGCGGGCAATGTCAAGCCGCCGGGAGATGCGCTGCATCTCTTCGGTCGACAGGGTAATGAGATGGTCGGCGAGCGTCACGATTTCGCGGAGGATTGCCGTGGCATTGGGGAAAATATCGATCCCGCGGTGCCGCGACCGGTTGTCCAGCATGAGCGAGCCGTCGGCCAGCGCGTCGAGATATTTTGCTTTGGTTTCGGCGGTGTTCGTCGGGGAGAAGATGAGCATCGACGCCCTTCCCGCCCAGGCGCTTTCCGCAAGGTCAAGAAATATGGGCGAGAGGACCAGCGGAATTCCGGTACTTTTCAGGTGGCGCATCTGGGGCAGTGCTTCCCAGGGAGCCCAGACATTGAACACATGCGCGACATCGAATCCTGCAGCGGCAGGGGCAGGGTCGTAACTGGTTTCTACGGTGTGGCCCGCGGCCTCGAGGAGCTTCGCGAGAATAGGGATACGGATTGAGGGGCCGCCGGTGATCGCTTCCTTGCGGGCAACAAGCAGTATCCGCAAGCCTGTTTTTTTCGAGGGATGGGTTTTAGCGGACGCGCCCGCCGGTAACGATTGAAGGGGCTTGTCGCCGTCCTTGCCGACCGATGGTTCCGTAATCGAAGGCAGGGCAGGGCTGGCAAGGGCAAAACTCACGCCCGGCGGGAGGAGCTTCGTGAACAGCTCATGGTGTTCCAAGGCCCAGGCGTGCCAGGTGCGCTGCTCGAACGGATGCTCGCAGCCGCAACTTATTGCGCAGCATCTCCTCGATCCGGTTGCGCAGCTCGTCGAAATTTCCGGCTTCATATTCGATGTGCGGAAACTCCGGCACGAAGCCGACCGGCGGCGAGAGCACTTCCTTGCCCGATGCGAGCGCTTCGAGCACGGGCATGGGTCCGCCCTCATACCGGGACGGCACCAGCAAGACATCGATGAGGCGGTAGAATTCGCTTAACCGGTCGAACCCCATCGTCACGCCGCCTGCGGGCCATCCCTCGCCGCAGAAATACCACCTGGTCAAGGGTATCGCCATGGCTTTCGCGACGAGCGCCTCGCCCTTGCGGCCGGTCGCATAGGTTCGGCCAGCTACCCCGATCCGCAGTTCGGGTGTAAACTTATCGAGCTCGATGCCGGGCATGATGGTGGTAATGCGGCCGACATTGTTTTCACGAAGCAGCCGCTCATAGGTTTTCGACATGCAGACGCAGAAGTCGGCCCGCTGCGCAGCATGCAGGAACAGGTCGGCTCCCCCGGGCGCGTTCTCTTCCCGGTGGGTGAAGAGGGCCATGTCGAAGGCACTCTTCTGCCGGAATGCATGGTAATTGATATGGTAATTGATGCGTGCATCACTGCGCGGGCCGTCGCCGACCGAAACGTAGTCGAGGCGGTTTTCCAGTTCGCGCCCCATGCGCTCAAGGATCCATCCCCGGTCGACCAGGTTGACATGGACAAGTTTCGACCGGTGGACCGGCGTTGACCGGGCTGCAGCCGGAGCGGGCGGGGCAGCCGGAGCAGGCCGACGCACCGGAGCGGCCGCGGCCGCAGGTGCGGACGGTTTATAGGCCACGACCCGGAGGCTGTAATCGGGCGGAATGCGGGTGACATTCCGGAAACCCGCCGATTCCAGCACCGCCCGCAGCCCGTCGAAGTCGTAACAGGCGCAGTGAAAGTTTTCCGGATACTCCTGGCCTGCGAACATTTTCATCAGGGCCCAGGATGCGGGCGAATAGCCGCCGAAGATCTCCCGCGCGTCTTCGATATACTTTTTATCGAGGTGCGGGTCGGTCCGCCCTTCGAGGTACATCCGGCACAGGTAGTTAAAATCCGGTGTGTAAATAATCGCCCGACCGCCGGGTGCCAGAGCTCGGAACCAGTCGGCAAGCGTGACACCGACTTTGCGCCAGGAGATATGTTCGATGCTCGAATGGGAGAGAATCTCGGTGACGCTTCCCTCCCGGAACGGAAGATGCAGGATATCGCCCGCGACGTCGAGGCCCGGGAGTCCCAGCCGGCAGTCGAAATGGAGGTACCCCTGCTGCGGGTTTTCGCCCGAGCCGATCTCCAGTTTAAACTCTTTTCGGGGTGCAGCGGTAGTCATAGTGAGACCTTGAGGATTTGATCTTTCGGTCGGCAACACGGTACTACCCCACCCGTTTCATCGCCTTTACCCAGTACGCCGCCGGAAAATCGTTCAGGGGATCCTTGTCGATTTCGGCAATTTCCCTGACCGCATACCGGTCGCGGAGAAGATATTCGACGGCGAACCTGGTGAAGCGCCAGAAATCGCCGGGCGCGTCATGAATTGCCTGACGCATCGGCAGCCCGAGAAGGAGCGTTCCCGCCGGGGCGAGAATCCGGGTGATTTCGGACAGCGCGCGGTGGAAATCGTCGACATGTTCCAGGACCCCGCTGCAGAAGATCCCGTTATAGCGGTTGTCCGGGACGGCCGACATGTCGCGGACATCCAGAGCAAGGTCGGCCGTGCCGAAGATATCCGAGGTCGTGTAGGAGCCGGCCCGGGAGAAATAGTTGCGGTAGCAGCTGCCTTCGCCGTCGGCGTCATCACGGCTGCCGATGGAGAGAACGTCCCCGACCATGGTCGCGGCATTTCTTCGCAGCCAGATATTCGATTCCATCCGGCTCCTGCTCGGTGCCGGACGCGGGGACTCCTGCGGCAGTTCCAAACAGGTCGTGCCGGTGTCGGCGTACGCGCCGCTTTGGGTATGCCGGGCGATCGTCGCCGAAAATGTCCTTTTGATGCGCATGATCTCCTCCGGGGTTGTCTCGTGTTTCGAACTTGACCCTCAACAAAAAGCAGTATACAATTATGGCGGAAAGAATTGAATGGTTTTTATCATGCCGCGCATGAAGGTTTCCCGGAGGAGGGGCTGTGCATCCCGAAGGGTTCAACGTCATCGGTTTTGCCAGTGCAAATCTCGGCCTGGGTGCCGCGGCGAGAACCACCATCCGGCTGCTTCTCGAATGCGGGGAGCCGGTTGCAGTGGTCGATGTCGATGCGGGTTTCGGACGCTCAGGCGCCGACCACTCCTTCGACCATCTGATGGTCCGTCCCGGGACCGAACCTCCTTATGCAATCAACCTGATCCACCTGAACCCTCCCGAATACGCTGCGCTTTACAAAAAAGGTTTCCCCGGGCTCCGGGCAGCGGAACGGTTCAACGCCATGGTGCCGTTCTGGGAACTTCCCCTGATGCCAAGATGCTGGATACCCCCGCTCCGGCGCCTTGACCTGATACTCGCCCCCACGCATTACATAGAGCACATGATGGCCGTCCAGGGGGGTGGCGTTCCGGTACGTCACTATCCGCAAACCGTATTCATTCCCCCCGGTATCGAGCCCAACCGGGCGGCGTTCAATCTCCCGCAGGACGCGGTACTCTTTGTCATGGGGTTCGAGATGTTCAGCGACATCAACCGGAAAAATCCCTGGGCCGCCATCGAATCGTTCGGCCGGGCTTTCACCAAAGCCGATAATGCGATGCTGGTTGTCAAGGTCAATAATGCCGGTTCGCTCGCCTCGTTTGCCCCATCGCTCGATAAACTTCGCGACTGTGCGGCGCGTAACAAGCGGATCCTGATTGTCGAGAAGCCACTTTCACACCGCGAGGTACTCACCCTCTATGCAAGCTGCGATGCCCTCATATCGCTGCATCGCGGCGAAGGGCTGGGCCTTTCTCCTATGGAGGCCATGGCGATCGGTCGTCCGGTAATCGCGACCGGCTGGTCGGGAAATATGGATTTCATGACCAATACGAACTCCTGCCTCGTCGGTCACCGGCTCGTAGCGGTCGATTCCGATGCGCAGTCGGGTTATAATCCCCTCTATGTCGGCGCAAAAACCGTCTGGGCCGATCCCGACGTCGACGAGGCGGCTCTCTGGATGCGGCGGCTTGCAGCGGACGCCTCCCTGCGCCGGTCAATCGGCGGGCGTGCCGCCGAGAGCATGCGGACGCTGCATGCCGCCTGCTGCAAAGGGGAAACCTGGCGGGATGTGCGCCGCCTGCGCGACCACACCGGTGTGCTGCAGCGGCTCCCCGGTCGCCGGGGTTCCGGAAATTGTCGCCGCAGCTTGCGGATACTGTTCTGTAACCGCGGCAACGCCTTCGATCAGCCGGGAGGCGATACGGTGGTGATGAAGCGGCTCAAGGAGGGGCTGGAACGCCGGGGGGTAAGTGTTGACTTCTGCTCTAATCCCCGCGCCGAAACCATGCGTTCCTGCAACATCGTCCATGGATTCAATCTCACGCTGCCTGCCGTTGCCGAGGCGACGGCAAGGTCCTCAATAGTCAACAATACCCCGTTTGTGATGACAACGCTGCAGGAGGATTTCCCTCGGTACCTGCATAAGGCCGCAGCGGCAGCCGCCTGGTTCTCCGCGTATGCAGCGGCCGATGCGGGGACCCGGAACACCATGCTCCCCCTCGAAGCGGCGCTTGCGGCCGCGCAGCCGACGCAGCTCCTCACTTCGCCGTTTGCGGCCCGTTCGGCGAGCCTGCTCTTTGCATGCGGCGACACCGAGGCGGCGCAGCTTCGGGGCTGGTTTCACCATGACCGTGTCGCGGTGGTGCCGTTCGGCTCTTCGGTGCGCGACCTGCCGGTGGGAGCCGCGCTTTTCGAGCAGAAGTTCGGCGTCAGGGATTTTATCCTGTGCGTCGGCCGCGTGGAGCCGCGCAAGAACCAGCTCATGCTGCTGTACGCACTGGAGCAGTCCGACATCACGATCGTACTAGCCGACGGTGGGTTCACCTACCAGCCCGGCTATCTTGATATATGCAAAAAAATGAGGCGGAAGGGCCGCACCGTGTACACCGGGAGGCTATCGGATGAGTTGCTCGTGTCGGCGTACCGCGCCTGTCGTTTGCACTGCCTGCCGAGCTGGTTCGAGCTTCCCGGCCTCGTGTCGCTCGAAGCGGCGCTCTATGGGTGCGCGGTAGCGGCATCGTCATGGGGGTCGCTTCCCGATTACCTGGGCGATTCCGCCGCATGGTTCGAACCGGACAGCCCGTCGGGCATACGGGCGATTGTCGAAGTTGGGTTCAATAGTCAAGGGTCCTCAGTCCGGATGGCCGGGGAGAAGGCGCGCTCGTTTACCTGGGACCTCTTCGTCGAAAGAACCCTGGACCACTACGAGCGGGTGCTGGATGAGCATACCCGTTACGATGCCTCCTTTGTTGCAGAAGCGGAAAAGGCGGTGCCGTCGGCCGACCTGGTCGCCTTCATCGGCACGATTGTCGGATTCGTCGAAAAGGGAAGGCATTCAGATGCAGTTCACTTCTACGATAAGACAAGAAGATCGATAGCCGGAAAATTTGACGAATTGGATAAAGTGGATATGCTGATGGAAAAGCTGCGGAATCGGGGGATTAAACTTCAAAGAATTTGAAGTCCGTTACTGCTCAGGTGGGGGGAACCTAGCTTATATCAAATGCCCGTGGTGGGGGAACCATTTAAAAATGGTTCCCCCTGGCCAAAGCCTCCGCGCCCGCAAAGCCGGGCTGCGGGGTCTTTGGCACACCCTTTCCTGCGGAAGGGGAAGGCGATGTTTGCCTGAAGGCAAACGCCGTTCCCCTCCCGCAACGCCCTCTTTCAGGGTAGAAAAAACAGGGTAAAACATAATAAATTTTTTGTAATCCTTTTGCAGGGGCGGGTTTCAAACCCGCACCAGCATTTCAAATTCTTTCATATTTTTTCTACCAAATGGGAGCGTTGCGGGGGTGCGAGGGCGCCTGCTGAGCATTAGCGAGGCAGGCATCGCCTCGCACCTCCGCAGGAGGGGGTGTGGCTGAAGACCCCGCAAGCCCGGCTTTGCGGGCACGGAGGCTTCAGCCCAGGGGGAACCGCCTAAGCGGTTCCCCCACCAAAGCATGGAATCGCTACAATTTCAATAACTTCCCTATGGCTTAAAATTCCCTCGCGCATTAAGTATTTTTTCAAGTGATGGAACCTATAGATCCGGAAAATCCAATCAATCCAGAGGCGAAACAGTACCTCGACCATCTCGGCAACGGTGCTGTCCTTCTTGCCCGCGATGCGCTCCAGGATCCTAATTTCAAGGCTTCCGTGGTCCTCATCTGCATCTACAGCAAGGAGGCGGGTGCCTATGGGCTGGTAATCAACCGGCGCTCGCACATGCCCCTGTCGGAAATTTTCGACGGATTCTCGGAAATGGCTGAACCCCGCGAGGTGTTTATCGGCGGCCCGGTACAGCAGGAGGAGATCCAGATAGTCCAGATTACCGACGAACCGGTTCCGAACTCCCACGCGGTCGCGCCGCGTGTCTACCTCGGGGGAAAATGGGAAAATATCGACCAGATGTTCATGTACGACGAGGCATCGACCCATCTATTCCTCGGCTATTCGGGCTGGGCGGCCGGACAGCTCGAAGCCGAAATTGCTGCCGGAGCGTGGCAGGTTTACCGCATCAATCTTGAAGCACTGCTGCAGAATATCGATAAGGTCATTACCGGGGATATGCAGAGCATCGAAGAATTTTTCGGAACTATTAAGAATTAGTCGGCATAGAATGCGGCTGGGACAGTGCATGTTATAGAGACGTTGCATGCAACGTCTCTACAACCGGATGAAGATTATTCCCCGAGCATGCTTGCCAGTTCCCGGTCCTCGCTAACCCGCTTCTCCCGGTACCGTGCAAAGGACCGGTTGACATCTTCTTTGGTGTACGAGTACAGCTTCGGCGCTATTTTTTCCGAGTAGGCGGCCATCATCGCGGCCCTGAATCCGGGATCCTTATACAGACGCAACCTGCGGCGGAGTTCGCCGGATATCCGGTTTTCCATGCCGCACGATTCGTGCAGCTTGTTGTCGATCGACCGGACATAGTTCGGGAAATCTTCCAGGATCGAGTTGTCAACGCGGAATTGCACCCCGTCGGCATTGATCGTATCCGCAATGATGACATCGCCCACCATGATTTCGAGCGCATCTTCCTCGACTTTCGGAGGATCGGCAAAATATGCGATACCTCTGCCGCTCTCGTACCCTTTGGCGTGCATGTAAGCAAGGACCCTGGTGTCTTCGTCGGAAATATTCTCATCGCCGCAAATAGCGTAGACCCGCATGGCGTCGCCGAAGTATTCTTTGGAAAAATAGTTGTCCATGATGACCTCCCCTGGGAAATAAAAGCCTGGAACAACACCGGATGACTCCTGCCAATTAATATAAAAAAAGAAAAGACCTATTTTTATAAATATTAATTTTTTCTGGTTCACCCTTTCCGCTATTTATTCACGGCCCGGAGGGGTAACTTGAAGTGCCGAATCTAACGCCATGATAACCGCACTATTCCGATTTTATCGGAATCTGAACGATTTTTTGCCGATTTCGCGGCGAAACGTCTCCTTTTCGGCGATGGTGGCTGAGAACGCCTCCATCAAGGACGCCATCGAATCTCTCGGCGTACCGCATACCGAGGTCGAAGCGATGACCGTGAACGGCATTCCGGTCGGATTTTCTTACCGTTTGCAAAGCGGTGACGAGACTGCCGTGTATCCGGACCGCGACGTTCCGGGCAACGCATCGTTACCATCTCTTCGTTCCCCGTCGCCCAGCCCCGCGCTGTTCATCTGCGATGTGCATCTGGGACGCCTGGGCCGGCTTCTGCGGCTCCTGGGGTTCGATACGCTTTTCCGCAACGATTATACCGACAGCGAAATCGCCGCCATTGCCCGGCAGCAGGGGAGGATTGTACTGACCCGCGACCGGGGGCTGCTCAAGCGCAGTGAAGTGACGCACGGCTATTGTGTACGATCGGATAATGCGTTAGTACAGGCAAAGGAGGTGCTGCGGCGCTTTGATCTTTCCGGCGAAACCGATCCCTTCACGAGATGCGCCGAATGCAACGGGATGATACTGAAGGTTGAAAAATCGGCGGTTGTCGAATTGCTGGAGGAGAAAACCAGAAGATACTATGATGATTTTTTCAGGTGTTCCGGGTGCGGGAGGGTGTACTGGGAGGGGTCACACTTCCTGAAGTTAAAGGTTCTGGTGGAGGAGCTGATAAAACCTGAAGAGGGAATACATAAAATTTAAGCCGGAATCCAAATTCAAATGCCAAGTCAACTTCTGGGCGTTCCGGAGGACGCCCTTGGGGGCGTCCTCCGGCGCGCCTCCGCCGGGCTCTCGGCAAAGCCGAGCCGGTGTTTGAAGCCCTGCGGCTTCGCCTGGGTCTTCAAATACTGCCGGGGTCGCTATCGCTCCTCCCGGCACCCTTTGTCCTCGCTAACGCAACGTCAAAATCCGCCTCACCCCTCGATCCCCTCTCCACAAGTGGAGAGGGGAGGACGCCTTCTTTGACGGCCGGGGTGAGGCGACCTAGGGTAAGGACAATTTCCGATTTCGGAAATAATCAAGGGTTCAACAAGTTGAACCCCGGCAGTTTTAATCATCCCTTATGTTTTTTCTACCTTAAAAGAGGGCGTTGCGGGAGGGGGAGAGCGTTTGCCTTCAGGCAAACATAGCCTCCCCCTTCCGCAGGAAGGGGTGTGTCGGAGACGCGGCTTTGCGCGGCTCCGACCAGGGGAAACCGCCGCAGGCGGTTCCCCCACCAAAGGCCGGCAAATGGAAAAGTTCTCTTACCGGCGAAAAAGTTAACTACCTATTTATTATTAGATTCTCGTCCCGGATCCCGGTTTCGCACACATCGGATATTGCAGGACGCGGGACGCGAATGCCCAGACAACGATGCCGTTCTGCGGAAATAGCGTCGGGAAACGGCTATACATCGACGGTCCCTCGGTATTGGCGAGCAGGCTGCAGTAGGTGCGGGTGGAGTGGCCGATGAGATGGGCCAGATGAGCGCCGAGGTTCACGCTCCAGGAGCGTCCATGGTTGACGAAGCTGTCCCCGAAAATGAGGATTTTGGATTTCCTGTCGTCCGCATACAGCTGGCCGCCGGGATTCAGGACCTGTTTTACCGGGGTGGGATACCAGAAGGCCTTGCCGTCCCCTTTGAATCGTTCGGGAAGATCGGCGCATCCCTGCAGAACCGTGTCGCGAACGGTATAGCGGGCGGCGCGCGAAACCTTGCGGGCAATAAGGCCGGAATCGATGGCGGACGCAATGGCTCCTGCGGCGGCGACAATTCCCGCAGAGGTCCAGTGGCTTTCATAGGGATCAAACACCGGCCGGGAGGATTTTGCGTTGACGAGGGCAGGGAGTACATCGATAACCTTGACCCCGGCAAGCCGGAGATCCTGCAGGAACTGCTCCCGGCACTTGCAGACCGGGCAGGGAGCCGCTACGGTGGTGAGACTTTCCGGGTAAATTTCGATCTTGGTCGGAATGGGGGTCACATAGAGGGTTATGCCGTGTGCGGCGAGTGTCCGGCTGAAATCGGCTATGAGCTGTACATTTTCCTGCGGCAACGGCTTCACGACATAATCGAGCTCGGGTTGCAGGAATAACCAGCCGTTTTTGCCGGGCACTACCTTATTGCAGGCGGTGTGGGCACTCTTGAAGGCAACAATGCCTTTGAACGGCAGCGAGGAGCAATGCGGGTATTCGCCAATTCCAACGATAAGCGCGCACAGAGAGAACAGTGCGGCGCTGCCATAGATAAATCGCTTCATTGTAAATCACCCGTCGGAGCCACGGCGCCGTCATCTGCCGCGACTCTGTGCATGCCTGCGAATCCGCCTTAATCTTTCCTGAGGTGCTCCAGGGCGATGCGAAGCATCCGACGCACCGGTTCTGCGGCGCCCCAGAGGAGCTGGTCGCCAACGGTAAAGGCAGCCAGGTAGGTGGGGCCAAGCGTCATCTTGCGCAAACGTCCCACCGGAACCGAAAGCCTGCCGGAAACCGCGGCCGGAGAAAGTTCCTGCAGCGTTGCTTCCTTCGTATTGGGAATAACCTTTGCCCACTCATGGTCCGAGGAAATCATGGCGGTGATCTCGTCGAGCGGCACATCCCTTGTCAGCTTGATCGTAAGGCCCTGGCTGTGGCAGCGCATGGAGCTTACCCGAACGCATACGCCATCGATGGGAATAGCCTGCCGGGTTCCAAGGATTTTATTCGCCTCGACCTGACCCTTCCACTCCTCGCGCGTCTGGCCATTTTCCATGAGCCTGTCGATCCACGGAATGAGGCTGGCTGCGAGCGGCGCTCCGAAGCTATCGGTCGGCATGGTACCATTGCGCAGCTGCTCGGTTATGATGCGATCCAACTCAAGAGCCGATGCTCCATTGCGCAGGGGCTCGGCAGCCGCTGCCGAGAGGTGCGCCATCTGGGCTGCAAGCTCTATCATGTTCTTTGCGCCGGCTCCCGATGCTGCCTGGTAGGTCATGCTCGATACCCATTCGACAAGCTTTCTGCGGAACAGGCCGGCGAGCGCCATCAGCATAAGGCTGACCGTGCAGTTCCCGCCGATATAATCTTTGATTCCGCCGGCAAGCGCGGCATCGATAACGTCACGGTTGACGGGGTCGAGAACGATGACGCTGGATTCACGCATGCGGAGCGTTGATGCTGCATCGATCCAGAAGCCCCGATAGCCCCGGCTCCGGAGTTTATCGTAGACCTCGGTGGTATAGTCGCCTCCCTGGCACGATACGAGAATATCGAATTTGGCAAGCGCATCGAGGTCATGCGCGTCCTGGAGAGGCGGAACCGGGATCCCTATCGAGGGGGCAGCCTGGCCCGCCTGCGAGGTCGTGAAAAAAACGGGATCAAAGCCGGTAAAATCCTGCTCCGCAAGCATGCGCTCCATGAGTACCGAGCCGACCATACCGCGCCATCCGATAAATCCTACCCTGGCCATAGCATTCCTTTCAGAAGCTGCCGCTACGCCGCAGCCCGATTTAGCCTATCAAAAATAGCTTTTTCCGAACCGGATCACCACGACCGCTGCAAAAGCGGAAATCATGCCAAGCGGAGAAGAGACTGCACAATGAGCGGGACGACTTTGAAAACTATGCTTCCTGCTTCGCAGCCCCCGGCTTGGGCGGCGGGGTTTCCTGGTGGAGCAGAATAGTTTCTTTGGTGGCGCTTGCCGCGGAGTAGGTATTCGCCATTGACAGGCATTTAACCGGGCAGACGGTTACGCATTCGCCGCACTGGATGCACTTCATGGGCTCGATCGCCCAGTTGCGCTCGGCGCGGACCACCGTGATCGCATGAGTCGGACACTTCTTCTGGCAGATGCCGCACATTATGCAGCGGGAAATCTCGTTCTCGATGTGCCCACGGGTTGCGGCATAGGGTGCGCGCTTTTCAAAAGGGTAAAGCCGCGTGGCGAACCGGGAGAGCGCGCTGCGCGCAATGATCTTGGCAATGATGAAGTTTCCCATGATTAACGCTCCGTACAGCTGATACAGGGATCGATGGTGAGAACGATCACCGGGACATCCGGAAGTTCGCATCCCTTAAGCATGACGACCAGCGGCGCGATATTTGCGAAGGTGGGCGTCCGGATCCTGAACCGTTCGAGGAATTTCGTATTGTTGCCCTTGACGTAGTAAACCACTTCGCCGCGGGGCTGTTCGAGGCGCGAGAAAAACTCGCCGGTCGGATTGCCGGTGACCTTGACATCAACCGGGCCTTCGGGAATCTTATCGATGGCCTGGCGGATGAGGTCGAAGGACATGTTGACTTCCCGCACGCGCACAACGGTGCGGGAGTAACAGTCGCCGCCGTGTTCCACCACCGGCTCCCATTGAAGATCCTTATAGGCGGCATAGCCGAGGGTCCGCATGTCCGATGCGACACCGCTGCCGCGCAGCGTCGGGCCGACGGCGCCGAGCGCATAGGCCTGCTCTTTTGATAGGGTACCGATGCCGACCGTGCGTCGCTTGACCGAATTATCGTGCAGGAAGGTCGGTTTCAGCTCGTTGTACTCCGCTTCGATTTTCGCCAGCTCGGCTTTGATTCCTTTAAGCATGTCGTCGGGGATATCGCGCCGGGCGCCGCCCACTTTGCACGAACCGAATATCACCCTGCCGCCCGCCGTGGCCTCGATGATGTCCACGATCTTCTCGCGAACCCGCCAGCAGTGCATGAACAGGCTCTCGAAGCCGAACGCGTCGGCAAAGAGGCCGAGCCAGAGAATATGGCTGTGGATTCTCGAAAGCTCGGCCCAGATCGTCCGGAGGTATCTGGCGCGGGGCGGGACCTCGATATTGAGCAGCGTTTCAACGCCCTGGCAGTAGCCCTGGCCGTGGATGAAGCTGCAGATGCCGCAGATGCGCTCGGCGACGTACACCAGTTCGTGGAAGTCCTTGACCTCGGCGAGTCTCTCCAGGCCGCGATGGATAAATCCCACCGACGGGAGGGCTTCGACAACCTTTTCATCTTCAAGGACGAGGTCCAGGTGGATAGGCTCCGGAAGAACCGGATGCTGCGGTCCGAATGGAATGATGGTCCGTGTTCCCATGGGTCTTATGCCGCCCCCGATGATTTTTTCTCCAAAAAGGGAGTCTTTATCGACATTTTGTAGAAGTTTCCGTTGTAATTGATTGCCAGATCGGTTACTTTTATGCCGAAGAGGTCCTGCAGTTCGTTTTCGTAGGTGAAGGCGGCGAGGAAAGATCCCGTTATGCTCGGGAGCACCGTATCGTCCTTCTGCAGGATCACCCGCATATTGGTAAATGCATAGTCGCGATCGAAGCTGTAGGTGACTTCGATCGTCGAATCTCCGGTGGTTGCACAGATCTGGACAAGCCGGTATCCCTGGACGAAAAGCTCTTTCGCCTTTTCCGGCAGGTCGGCCCTGTCGGTGATAGTGACAGGCTGCGGTTCGATCATGGTCATGGGAACTCCTTATGCCGCCGACTGGGCCGGCTGGTTTTTAAGCGCTGCACGTTTCTTTTCAAGAATTCCGAGCGCGGCAACGACGCCGTCGATGATCGCCTCGGGTTGTACGGCGCAGCCCGGGACATAGATATCGACCGGCAGTACCTTGTCGACACCGCCCTTGATATTGTAGCACTCCCGGAAAAAATTGCCGCTCGTGGCGCATATACCGAGTGCGACAACGACCTTGGGATCGGGCATCTGTGCATAGAGGTTCCGCACAATCGGCTCGTTCTGTTCGTTGATGCCGCCGGTGATGAGAAACACATCAGCATGTTTCGGGTTGCCGGTATTGATGATGCCGAACCTTTCGATATCGTAGAGCGGGGTCAGGCAGGCGAGCACTTCAATGTCGCAACCGTTACAGCTCGATCCGTCGTAGTGCAGAACCCAGGGCGATTTTGTTATGAAACTCATTGTTCACCTCTAAAAAAGAAGATAGGCCGCCGCCATGAGGTTAATCCCCCCCAGAACGCCCGCCACGAGCCAGGATGACTTGACCGTAAACCGCCAGGTAAGCCGTGCAAAGGCATTATCGATGAATATTTCGAATATATAGGTAACCAGGGTCAAACCAAGTGCAATTGCCGGGTGGAAGGCGGCGAAAAAGAGGTACACGATCCCGAGCAGCAGAATGTTTTCGTACCAGTGCGCAATTTCGAACAGGGCTAGCGAGGGGCCCGAAAACTCCGTCGTGATCCCCTTGACAATCTCCTGGTGACCGTGATGGGAGGAGGAGAGGTTGAAGGGAGACTTCCGCAATTTGATGGTCAGGATATACACGAACCCGATGAAGATGAGCGGCAGGCAGTAGACAAGCGGCACCTGCCAGGCGATGATATCCCGCACGTTGAAGCTTTTAGTAATGAGGTACATGCCCATGACCGCTATGAGCACCATGGGTTCGTACGCCATCACCTGCAGCAGCTCGCGGTCGGCGCCGATGGTGCTGTAGGGCGAGTTGGTGGAAAATGCGCCGAGGATCAGGAACACGCTCGCGACGGTGAGGGCGAAGATCGTCAGCAGCAGGTTACCTCCGGTAAAGAAGATGAGGCCGGTGACGATGATGAAGATGAGGAAGCAGAGCATATACAGGTTCTGGAACCGGTTTACCACGGTGCCGCGCTTTTCGAAGAGCTTGAAGACGTCGTAGAAGGGCTGGAAGAGCGGCGGACCCTTGCGGGACTGCATCCGGGCGGTGACGATGCGGTCGAACCCGGCCAGAAGACCTCCGAGAATGGGCGCCAGGAGTAAGTAGCCCAACCCCCCGAACAGCTGTTCCATCAAAAGTTTCGTATCCATCGTTGGCTCTCTCTTATACCTGCGGAATGAGAATAGTCCCTAACATGACGACAATGATGACAAGCGTGGCGATTATGCTGATATTCGTCAAAACGACTTCGGAAAGAAAACCGGACAGGTAGTAGCTGCGCATGCCGACCGGACGTTCCATGCCCATGGCACCCCGGTAAGCAAGGCTGCCGCCGACATTGGCGCCGCCGAGATAGGTCGGCGTTACCGGCCACCGCTTCGATGACAGAGCGAAGCCGACGGGAACGATGATCATGAAGGCCAGCATGATCGTCATGATGGTGAGGTTGCCCGAATCGATATTGACGCTTTGTGAAAAAGTATCCACGAGGTAGGGTGCTATGAAGGTGGACGCAATGAGCGGGAACAGGCCGCAGGCGGCGATGGTGAGCGCAGCGAGGAGCCCGAGCGCCGTCCATTCGTCTCCGGAAACGGCATTTTTCGCATTCTTTGCATTCTGCGGAACGCTCACGATCTTGCCCATCCATTTGGTCCAGAAAAACAGGGTAGGCGCGCTGCCGAAGGCAAGGAGAAGAGCAAGAATTGGCGGCCGGACATCGATGAATGCCTGGAGAGTTGCCCACTTGGAGATCAGCATGCCGAAGGGTGCCAGGAACATGCCGAGGATACCGATCAGGATGACGAAGCCCAATCCCGGATAGGTTGCAATGAGGCCGTTCATGTCTTCGATGTCGCGCGAGCCGATCTTGTGCTCCACGGTTCCCACCGACAGGAAGAGCAGCCCCTTGGAAACCGCATGGAAGATGATAAGCAGGATGGCAGCCCAGATCGTTTCATAGGTACCGATACCGGCGCAGGCAACCACCAGTCCGAGGTTTGCTATGGTCGAATAGGCGAGCACCCGCTTCGCGTTGCTCTGGGTCACGGCCAGAAGCGAGGTCATGAGAAAGGTCACCCCGCCGACCAGCGCCACCATATGGCCGCCGAAGGTTCCGGAGAGGACCGGCGCAAATTTGACGATGATGAAGACTCCGGCCTTGACCATGGTACTCGAGTGGAGCAGGGCGGAAACAGGGGTCGGCGCCACCATGGCACCAAGAAGCCAGGATGAAAACGGCATCTGGGCCGATTTGGTGATGCCGGCAAAGGAGATGAGAATTGCCGGGATAAGGGCGAAAGCTTTGGCGCCGCTGAGCACATGGTCGAGTTCGATGGTTTTCTGCCCGGCGATGCCCACCTTCACGAGGTAAAAAATGGCGATCACAAAAGAGAGTCCGCCGAGAAGATTCAGCCCGAGGGCGCGGAAGGCGTTGCGCGTTGCCTCTTCGGTGCGGGAATAGCCGATCATGAGGAACGAGCAGAGGGTTGTGATCTCCCAGCAGAGAAAGAGCCACACCAGGTTATTGGCAAACACCACGCCGAACATCGCCGAGAGAAAGAAAAACATGATAAAGAAAAAGCTTTTCCGGCGATCCTTGATCTCGGGGTGATGATGGTGGTAGTCCTTCATGTATTGGATGGAATAGATACAGATGAGGGAACCGATGATGCCGATGATGAGGGCCATGATTACCGAAAAATTATCGATATAGAGCGCATGCTCGACCTTCGGGAGTTTTATGCCGAAATCGCAGAAGAGCATGATGGCGGTCTGTATGACGATAAGAACCGGTATCCACCACTCTTTTGCGATGATGTCCTTACATTTATAGAGGAGGAAAAGGGCGAGGAGGACCTCACCGGCAAGGACCCCTTTTTCAAGGTATGCATGATCGAGGGTGAAAAAGGCGGCATCCCTGCCCATGAACTTCCATGCGCAATAGATTGAACCGAGTGCGATGATGCCGGCGCTCAGGCGGACGACTCCGCCCCTTATCCTGTTCCCGGTCACCGTGGCGAGCAGGGCAGGGATCAGAGGGAATACCAGGAGAAAAAGAATGATTTTCATCGACTACCTCATCGAAAATCCGCGATAGCCCCTGCCCGAGATCGGTGAACCGATTATGCCCGGGTTAAAGGGACCAACGGAGTGCTGAAGGATAGGGTTGCCCCACCGTCCGCGCAATAGGCGCGCGTTCATGTTTGGAAAAGTCTACTAAAATACATTTCCGTAGAGGGCATGGCAAGGATGGTGAGAGGGACTCCCCTTCGACGATTATAGGGAATAGGCTCATGCCGTTAAATATTTGTTGCGGCATTTTAATTGCAGTGACGTATTTTTATCGCGCGAAAAATGCGGTATATTTTCCATAGATGTGGATGCGCGGCGATGATTAACCACACGGCCCGAAGACGCTTGAGGTCTGAAGGCTTTTTTTATATGCATAAGGGAAGCGAGCCCGGGAGGTTGCATGGAGATTGACCCGCAGGCAGCGGAATTGAACGAAGCCATCAGGAGCGTAAATCCGAATATCCTGGATCTGCTCTCGGAGCGCGGGATGGGCATATTCTTTCCCCGCAGGGGAATCCTGTCCCAGTCCGCCGAGGCAAGGGGAGCGGAAATCGACGCTACCATCGGCATTGCGCTCGAGGATGGCGGTTCTCCCATGACGCTTGCGTCACTCAATTCGCTCTTCAGTGCGCCCGAATCCGTCGGGTTCAATTATGCACCCAGCCCCGGCAGGCCTGAAATCCGCAAAATCTGGAAATCCATGCTGCAGGCTAAAAACCCCTTGCTGGCAAATGCAGAGATCAGCCTGCCCGTCGTGACGAGCGCCCTTACCCATGGTCTCTCCCTGTGCGGCTACCTCTTTGTCAATTCCGGCGATACCATCATCATGCCCGATCTGCATTGGGAAAATTACGACCTGATTTTCACGAATGGGTACGGCGCCTCGATAGCCGCGTTCCCGGCATTCACGGCACAGGGCGGGTTCAACGTGGCCGGACTGCGCGAGAAACTTACAGGCAAGCCCGGCAAGCGAATCGTGCTGCTTAACTTTCCGAACAATCCGACCGGCTATACCGTTACCCAGGCCGAAGCGAGCGAAATCCGCACGGTGCTCGTCGAGGCGGCGGAGGCCGGCAACTCCCTGGTGGTAATCGTCGACGACGCCTATTTCGGCCTTGTTTTTGAGCCGGGAATCCTCAGGGAATCGATCTTCGGCCTGCTCTGCAACGCCCACCCCCGGCTGCTTGCCGTCAAGCTCGACGGTCCCACCAAGGAGGACTATGTCTGGGGTTTCCGCGTGGGGTTTGCGACGTTCGGTACTGCGCTGCATTCGGCTGCGCTGTACCGGGCGCTCGAAGCAAAAATCGCCGGAGCGATCCGGGGCACCATCTCGAACGCTTCGAATCTCGGCCAGGCTCTCCTCCTCGCTGCCTACACGAGCGGAACCTACGAATCGGAAAAGGCGGAGAAATTCGCCGTGCTCAAGCGCCGGTATGAGATGATGCGCGATCTCATTGCCGCGCATGCCGAATACCGTGAATTTTTCACCCCCCTGCCGTTCAATTCCGGCTATTTCATGTGCATCAGAATTGTAAAGGGCGATACGGAGGAGATAAGGAAACTCCTCATCCATAAGTACCATACCGGCGTCATCGCCCAGGGCGATTGCCTCAGGCTCGCATTTTCCTCTACCCCGCTGCCCCTGATCGGGAAGTTGCTGGATAATATTTTTCTTGCGGCCCGGGAATATAATAATAATTAGAGCTTTAAATAAGTATGGAGTGCTTGATACGGGAGCTTCCGGTGGGGAAACCTCGCTACGCGGGTTTCCCCTGGTCGGAGCCGCGAAAGGCACGCGTCTCCGACACACCCCTTCCTGCGGAAGTGGGCGGCTATGTTTGCCTTTGGCAAACGCTCGCCCACTCCCGCAACGCCCACATTTAGTAGAAAAAACAGGAAAGAAATTGTCAAGGTTTTTTTATAGCCTTTTTTATGTGTTTTCTACCTAATGGGGGCGTTGCGGGGGGCCACAGCGCCCGCCTGAGGCGGGCCTCGCTGCGGCCCCCTGCTGGAAAGGGTGAGCCAAAGACCCCGCAAGCCCGGCTTTGCGGGCGCGGAGGCTTTGGCCAGGGGAAACCCGCGTAGCGAGGTTTCCCCACCAAGGGCCTTTAGAGCGGTTCCCCCACCAGAAGCAGGAATCCTTATCCTATCATTTATTCCCCCTTCGCCGGATTCAATGTATCATATTATAAAAGCCTTATGTGCGAGAGCCATCTACCCCTCCAAAGGACCGGGCCATGCTTGAATCGCTGGATCTGACGCAGGTAGTTGACAAGGACGAGTACCGAAGGCGCATTGCGCCGCTTGAAATCAGGATAGGGGAGCTCCAACGGCTGGCGCGGGAGCACGGCGTTCCGGTCATCATCGTTTTCGAAGGCTGGGGCGCGGCAGGCAAGGGAACGCTCATCAACACGCTTATCACCTCGCTCGATCCGCGAGGGTTCAATGTCCATTCGACCCAGCCGCCCGTCGAAGAGGAGCGGCTCCGCCCCTTCCTCTGGCGGTTCTGGACTAAGACCCCTGAGAAGGGGAGGATTGCCTTCTTCGACCGGTCGTGGTACGGCAGGGTGCTCGGGGACCGGGTTGACGAGACTGTGGGCAAAAGCGAGATAACCCGCGCCTACGACGAGATCGACTCCTTCGAAAAGCAGCTCATCGACGGCGGGGCGCTCATCGTCAAGTACTTCCTGCATATCTCCCGGAAAGAACAGAAGAAGCGGTTCGAGAAGCTGGAGTCTAACCCGACCACCGCCTGGCGGGTTACCAAAGAGGACTGGCGGCATTACAAACAGTACGAACAGTATGCCGTCGCCATTGAAGACATGCTGGCCAAGACGAGCACCGATGCGGCGCCGTGGACCATCGTCGAGTCACACGACCGCCGCTTCGCCGCTCTGCGGGTATTTGAAACGCTGGTCACGGTCCTTGAACGAGCCATAACAGCGGCAGAAACAAAACCCGGTGGCTCTGCCCAGCCTCCCCGCACGGTTCATAAGGTTACGGCCGTCAGCATGCTTGACAAGGTCGATCTCTCCCGCAGCCTTGCCCTTAAGGAGTATGAGGAGGAGATGGCAGCCTGCAAACAGACGATCTGGGAGCTCGAACACCGGTGCTACCAGAAACGGTTGCCGGTGATCGTTGCCTTCGAAGGGTGGGATGCGGCCGGAAAGGGCGGCGCGATCCGGCGCCTTGCCGGCTCCCTTGACCCTCGCGGGTATGAGGTTGTTCCCTACGGCGCGCCCAACGACGTGGAGAAGCAGCATCACTACCTCTGGCGATTCTGGAACCGCATCCCGAAAGCCGGTCACCTCACCATTTTCGACCGTTCCTGGTACGGCAGGGTGCTCGTCGAGCGGGTGGAACGGTTCTGCAGCGACGAGGAGTGGGAGCGCGCCTACCGCGAGATCAACGAAACCGAGAAGCAGTGGGCCGAATCCGGCGCGGCCATCATGAAATTCTGGCTCCATATCAGCGCGGCCGAGCAGCTGAAACGCTTCAAGGAGCGCGAGAAGGACCCTGATAAGACCTGGAAGATTACCGCCGAGGACTGGCGGAACCGGGAGAAGTGGGATGCCTACAAGGCGGCAGTGGATGAGATGCTGCTCAGGACCGATAAACCGCACGCCCGCTGGACGGTCATAGAAGCGAATTCGAAGTTATTTGCCCGGGTTAAGGTATTGAAAACGGTGATAAAGACGATTGAGGCGGCACTGTAATAAGTATAAATGCAAGGTCCTTTAAGCCAGGTTACTCCTCAGATGGCGGAACCGGGCTTAATTCAACTGCCTCTGGTGGGGGAACCATAAAAATGGTTCCCCCTGGCCAAAGCCTCCTCGCCCGCAAAGCCGGGCTGCGGGGTCTTTGGCACACCCCTTCCTGCGGGAATGCGCGGCTATGTCTGCCTTTGGCAGACGCTCGCGCACCCCCGCAACGCCTCCATCAGGTAGAAAACACATAAACAAAATCATCTCCTTGACAGGTTTTCCCCTTATCCCCCTTAATAAGGGGGCGCCGAAGGCGGGGGATTCACAGGGAAATTCAGCAATATTTCTACCTGCCTGAGCAGAAACGACCGCGTATGAGTTAACTCCGACGAGGAACGATTTCCCCGCATTCAGGTCTGAATCCAAAGCCACGCAGGGTTCTCCGATGGAACACGATAAATTTTAAAAGGAACCCAAATTATTTGACCCGGCCGATGTTATAATTATATATTGACAATAAGGTCATATTTGGTTCCTCGCGCGGACTTTTCGATAATGACTCCCGGGTGTCCTGTAATTCAGGACCGATTATTGATACTGAGGGAGGATGCTATGAAAAGGATCTCCGCTGTCGCATTCCTGCTGTTCTACGTACTTCTATTGGAAACATCCGGTCAAACCGCTACGGGAACGCCGACGCTTCTTTCACCGGCTACGGGAACCGTTAACATGCCCGACAGTGTGCTGCTGAGCTGGGCCTCGGTACCGGGAGCGGCCGGCTATATTGTTGCAGTCGCCACCAACACAGCTTTTTCACCGCTATTTTCTGAGCAAGGTCCGAATCCTCAGACGAGCCTGGAGGTGGGTGGTTTTGCCGGCGGAACTACATATTTCTGGATGGTTTCCTCTACGGGCTATAACGAAACCAGTGCATGGTCCTCAATATGGAGTTTCTCGACAATAGGCCCGCAGACACCGGTACCTCTCTACCCCTCCAATGGCAACAGCAATGTTTTTATAGCATCATTTTTGCTTAGATGGGACCCGGATACCGGAAATGGGGTTACCTATGGTGTGCAAGTAGGTTATGACAGCAATTTTACCGAGAGCGCTTACAGCACAACGGGTTTAACCTCCCCCTGGCAGGGCCTGACCGGTGGGGCCAATAATTACAAATATTATTGGCATGTCAATGCTTCCGCTGAGGGCATGACAAGCGCCTGGTCGGCTGGTTGGAGCTTTACAACGAATGGATCCACCGGATCTTATTTGCCGGCGAACGGCACAACCAATCAGCCGGTTTCCACGACCTTGAGCTGGGCGGAGCTGAACGCTGCGGCCTCATATGCCGTGCAACTATCAACGGGATCGAACTTTTCAAACAACTACCAGGTTACTCTCGATTCGAATTCCCTGGCATTGCCGGTCCTCAATTACAGCACCATCTATTACTGGCGGGTTGGATCGGTAAGCGGCGGCGTCACCACCTGGTCGTCGGTCCAGCAATTTACCACCATTGTGGCGGCTCCGGGCCCGCCCGTGCTTTCCTCGCCGACGAATAGTGCGATTAACCAGGCGCTTGCGCTGACTCTCGGCTGGGCTACCGACAGCCTGGCCGCTTCTTATGCGGTGCAAGTTTCAACCACCACTACTTTCGCCTCGACGGTGTTAAATCAGAGCGGCATTACAGCAACAGCCTGTCCGCTGAACTGGCTTGCCAATTCGACGGTATATTACTGGCATACAAATGCTACCAATGCGGGCGGGACCGGCGTATGGTCGGCAGTCTGGAATTTCACCACCGCGGCTCCGGTTGTTCCGGCAGCTCCGGTGTTGACCGCTCCTACCAATGGATCGACGCAAATGGTGATCCCGAATGCATTGAGCTGGGGAAGGGTGCTCGGTGCAACAACCTATACTGCAGAAGTTGCATCGTCTTCTAATTTTTCTACGACGGTTTTCAGAACAACCGGACCCGGATTAAGCGCAGCAGCAAGCAACCTTGATACCGACAAAACCTATTTCTGGCAGGTAAACGCAGGAAATACCGCCGGGACCGGCGCCTGGTCGGGGATATGGAGTTTCAGGACCATCTCGGGCATCCCGGCGGTGCCGGTGTTACTATCCGGCCCCGGATTGACCCAGCCTGATACCTTCACTTGGAAAGCAGCGGCAGGAGCCTCTTCCTATACATGGCAGATCTCGAACGATTACTATTTTTCAACGACACTTGTCAATCAGTCCGGCATAACCGGGACCGACTTGACGCTTGCCTCTTATTTTGAAAGTGGTTATTGGGAGGTAAATGCATCCAATGTTTATGGCACGAGCGCATGGTCGAGCGTCGGGTCATTTAGTTTCGCCGAGTGCAAGGCCCGGAAGGCTGTGGCACAGGTTGCGTCTCCGGCTAACACCGGTATTATCAACTATGTTCAATTGCCGGTGACAATCAGTTGGACCTGGGGTCCCGGTTGCGGAGGAGACGAACCGCCGGGCTACTCTCTTGAGATAGCAACCGATTCCAGTTTTTCTGCGCCTGTTGTCAATACCAGTGCCTTATCGGTAACAGCGGTTTATCAGGGCGATGAGGGAGATGCGTATGTGTTTTCCTACACAACGGATAGTCTCCGCAATAGCACAACCTATTACTGGAGAATCCGGCAGGGAGGGGGACCATGGGGGTCTATATCTCAATTCACCACCGTCATCGCCTCTCCGGTCCTCTCATTGCCCTCCAATAACGCCCAGAATCAAAATCTTTCCGTAAGTCTTTCCTGGAATTCGGTCAGCGGCGCGGCCATCTATCATGTCCAGCTTTCAACCGCCTCGAATTTTTCGGGAACCGTGTTCACGTCGAACTCCCAGGCCGGCTCAGTATACACTGCCAGTCCTCTTGCGAACAATACGCTCTATTACTGGCGGGCAGCCGATTCCGGCACCGGGGCATGGAGCGCCTGGTCATCCGCTTGGAGCTTCACGGTGAATGTTACCAGGGCCGAGGAGATTGCGCAGGCGCTCAGGCAATCAGGCATTTATATGCGAAATAATATCCTTTATTACCGGCTTGCCGTACCTGACCTTGCGGAAATTTCTCTCTACGACATAATCGGAAAGAAGACCGTCCTTCTCAACCGCTCGCTGCCTGCGGGTACCTACTCCCTGTCGCTCCGGAACGCAGGCCTTGCCCATGGCCTGTACGTGTTGCATTTCAAAGCCGGGATACTGGATAGAAGGCTGAAGTTTGTAATGGGTCAATAACATAAGGAAGTCGGGAGAGTAACTGCAATTTACATGGTCGCATAGACATAAGGCATAGAGTCGTGCAGGACCGATAATTGATATTGAGTGAAAGGATAATGAGAAGGATCCTCGTCGTTATTATCCGGCATTTAAAACAATTCAAAAGGGAGGTTTCCGATGAAAAGATGGTTTGATCTGACGAAACCGGGATTTTTTATTTACGGAATGGCGGCTTTGGCGATAATTATTTGGGGATGCGGCAGTAAAAGCAATCCGACAAATCCCGTTACTCTTTTAGCGCCGGTGCTTGCTTCACCGGAAGAAGGCGCAACAAATGAAATTACAGCACCGACATTGGCATGGAGCTCATCAGCTGGTGCTGTTTCCTATACGATGCTGATTTCAACCGCGTCGAGCTTTGCATCGGTATTTTCGAGCCAAACTTCCTTAACGGCATTGTCCACTTCTGTAAGCAGTCTTACAAACAACTCTACGTATTATTGGAAAGTTAGTGCGACTAATGGAACTGAAACAAGTGCATGGTCAATGGTATGGTGCTTTACCACCGTGCCGCTACCGGCTCCGGTCCTGACCGCTCCAAATGGGTCGACAGTTATCCCGGCGGCTTTGAGCTGGGGAGGGGTGCCCGGTGCAACAACCTATACCGTGCAGGTAGCTACTGCCTCGACCTTTGCAACGACGGTTTTCACCGCTTCCGGATCCACCACAACGATGGTGGTGGATAGCTTGAATATCGATCAAACCTATTTTTGGCGGGTAAACGCGGGGAATGCGGCTGGGGTGAGCATATGGTCCATGGCATGGAGTTTTTTCATGGTTTCGGGGCCGCCTGCGGTGCCGGTGCAAGGGTCTTTGAACGGTTATCCCCCTGCGCTGAGCTGGAATAGTTCAGCCGGTGCATCCTCCTATGCAATTCAGATTTCGAGCGACTACTACTTTTCGACTACCCTTTTCAGCCGGACCGGCTTAACAGAAACAACTCTGACTCTTGCATCTTCTATTGTAAGCGGTTATTGGGAGGTGAACGCATCCAATGTTTATGGGACGAGTGCATGGTCGAGCGTCTGGAACTTCAGCCTATCAATGTGCAAGTCCCGGGAGGTAGCAGCAGCCGTGACGTCCACGGTGACGTCAATGAACACCGACACTACCAACTACGTTCAATTGCCGGTGACAATCAGTTGGATGTGGTATGAGGGTTGTGGAGGAGACGACACACCGCCCGGATACTCCCTTGAGATAGCTACCGATTCCGGCTTTTCTTCGCTTGTCGTCAATACCAGTGTTTTCACTGTAACGGAGATACATCATGGCGGTGATGGAGATGAATATGATATTTCCTACACAACGGATAGTCTCAATAACAACACAACCTATTACTGGCGGTACCGCCAGGCAGGCGGACCGTGGGGGGCCTCCTCTCAATTCACTACTGCCATCGCTTCTCCGTAGTTCGCACAGCCATTTAACAATGCACTAAACCAGAATCCCTCATAATATCAGGTCTTTTCCCTGTGTTTTCTACCTAATGTGAGCGTTGCGGGAGTGGGCGAGCGTTTGCCGGAGGCAAACATCGCCGCCCACTTCCGCAGGAAGGGGTGTGCCTAAAGACGCGTGCTTTTCGCGGCTTTAGGCCAGGGGGAACCCGCGAAGCGAGGTTCCCCCACCAAGAAAAGCCGGCATGCTCATAAAGCCACTATCTATTAATCTTCCCCTCTTCCTTGCCCTTTTCCTTTAAATATCTCTCCGCAGCTTCTATCACCGGTATCCCGTCCGCTTTTGCCACCATCGCCAGATCGTCATTTTCGATCTTCACCCAGATGTGATTCTTATACGAGCATAATTTCTCGTTTACACTGGATGCCGCGAAAGTCCCTTTTTGTTCTTCGCGTTCTGCAACTACCCGATGCATATGCTGCACGCGCACGCCGAGGGTATGCGTGTTGTAAATGATCGAGTCGACAAGGTCCTGCGATTTGTCCGGTTTCGCAATGACGGTAAGGCGGTACCCCGGCCGGTTCTTCTTCATGAATATCGGCGTCCACGACACATCGAGCGCGCCCTGCTCCATGAGGAGCGTTCCGACATTCCCCATGAGCTCGCCGGTGAGGTGGTCCATATCGGTTTCAAGGACATCGATCGCCTCTCCGAACAGCGGGGCGGCCGTGCCCTGCCTTTCGATAAGCGTCGCGCGAAGGAAATTCGGATGATTATCGAACTCCCTGGTCCCGCACCCGTACCCGGTTTTGGTAACCGTGCCTCCGGGCGCGGCAAGCGATTGGGAGCCGAGGGTGGTGAGAAGGGCCGCACCGGTTGGCGTCAGGAGTTCGGAGGGCACATTCGAGCCGGGTAACATGGAAGCCGGCCATCAGGTTGGCAGTGGCCGGTGCCGGAACGGGCATGACGCCATGTTCGGTTTTAATGGTCCCCTTGCCTTCGGTGAGCGTGGAAAACATGATGGCGTCGAGTTTCAGGTAATCGAGCGCCAGGCAGGTTCCGACGATATCGATAATGGTATCCACGGCGCCGATCTCATGAAAATGAACTTCGCTTTTCTTAATGCCGTGCGCGGCGGCTTCGGCATCGGCGAGCCGGTCGAGCACCGCTTCGCAGCGGTTATAGATCGAGGCGCTGAATTCGCCCTGTTTAATGATATTCAGGATGTCGGGAAGGTGGCGATACCCCTTTGGCGTGGTCCAGTGCATCGTCAAGTGGCGGCAGTTGATACCGCTGCGTTTCAATTGCATGGATTCGACGGCCAATCCGGGAATTCCAAGCTTGCCGAGTTCATGGTTCAAATACTCAACAGGTACGCCGAGATCCACGAGAGTAGCCAGAATCATATCACCGCTTGCGCCGCTGACAAGGTCGAAATAGATCGTAGTCCCCATAAATCCTTTCAGGTGGTTGCGTTCAGCCCGATGACGGAATATCCCCGGGCAGGCAGTCCAACATGCTATAAAATATATTGCACATGGCTTCATCACTTATTTTTCCCGCCCGGCAGCGGACAAACTTCCGGATCCGGGACGGCTGTCCGGGGAGTTCCGGATGAACCTGCCGGAGAGGCATGGCACGGTGCAGATATGATTATCCAGGGCCGCGTGATCGAGGAGCGGAAGAACTACTTTCTCATTGACACCCCCGAGGGCAGCGTGCGTGCCTCGACAAAGGGGCTCCTCAAGCGGGACAAGGTGCGTGTGTGCGTCGGCGACATGGTTGACTGCGAGGTTATCAACAGCGACACCCGCGACGGCGTCATCACCGGGATCCGCGAACGGAAGAGTTTTCTCAACCGGCCGGCGCTTGCCAATCTCACCCGGGTAATGCTGGTCGCGACGTTCAGGGATCCGCCCCTCGACCTCGAAGCGCTCGACCGGCTTCTTCTGAGTGTGGGAGCCTACGAATTGTCCGCCGTCATTGCGTTCAACAAAAGCGATCTCAAGGAGCCCGGCGAGAGCGATCTGGTCCGGCGCATTATCGACGTCTTTCAGTCAATCGGCTACCCTGTCGTGGAAACGTCGGCGACAACCGGCGAAAATATCGATGCGCTCCTCGCGCACTGCGCGGGACAGGTCTCCGCCTTTGCCGGGCCTTCGGGGGTCGGCAAGAGCGCCCTGCTGGCACGGATCTTTCCGGACCGGGAATTCGTGGTTGGTGAAATTTCGGTCGCCAACGGGCGCGGGACCCATACCACGACGCATGCCTCGCTCATCCCGCTCCCGCAGGGCGGTTATATCGCCGATACGCCGGGAATGTCCTTTGTCGATCTCCCGCTGGTTCCGGAGGAGGATGTGGCGACCTATTTCCCGGAACTAGACCGGCTGATCGGCACCTGCAAATTCAATAACTGTATTCATGAAGACGAGCCGGGGTGCAGGGTGCGCGAATTGGTGGCAAGTGGGGAAATTGCAGACTGGCGCTATGAACATTACCGGAAAATCTACCGGGAGATGCGGGACCGGAGGCGGGAATACCGGGATAAGGGGTAGGGGAGAGGGCGGCAATGCCTGTCGCAGGTGTCGATCACCGCGGAAACCGCCGGCAGGCACCGGCTATCTTATTATCCGGAACTTCAACAGGTAAGGAAATATTTGTAATGCGCTCGCTATGCCTGTTCGACTTCAGGATCGGGCTCAACGGCGGGCTTGGGCTCCGCTACCCGCTTCGGTGATTTGCCGAGTGCATCGATCTGGTGGTGGGCATTCTCGATTTTGTGGTTGATACGCGCAAGAACGTCGGCATCGATCCGGGGAACCATCGGCTCAGCTTTCGGCTTCGATTTTTTTACTGGTTTCATTGCCTGCTCAAAGTAAATGGTTTAAAAAGGGGAGGCGAAGTCCGCAGCCTCCCTCCAGCATCACCCGTTTCCCCGGGAAATTCCACCGGTTATTTCTTCTTCGCAGCTTTCTTGGCAACACTCTTTACCGCTGCCGGTTTCTTTGCCGGGCCGTTAATCGCTTCCTTCGCAGCCTTTGAAACCCTGAATTTCAGCACGGTTTTGGCTGGAATCTTGATGGTTTCACCCGTAGCCGGATTCCGGCCCATACGGGCTGCACGCTTCATTAATACGAGCTTTCCGAGACCCGGAAGCGTAAAACCGTTTTTGGCCTCTTTGTAAGCGATGGCGGTAAGGGCATCGAGAAGACCCTTTACCTGGACCTTGGTGAGAGGTTCATTCTTCGCTGCGAGTTCGGTAATAAGTTGGGACTGGGTCAGAGACATGGGGCTCCTTGGAAAAGGTGGACGGAAAACTATCGGGAAATATTTGCAAACGCACGGCCTTACTTAATATTTACAAATATAATACCGGCAAATAATATGATTCAGTCAGCAGGTTTCGCAGTTGCTGAACTTGCCCCCGGTGATGCAGGTGAAAAAAGCTTTTTTTAAAAATTTCTCTTTTTTCGATACACCGCCTCTTCCTTCACGCTATCTTCAATTTCCTGATAAAATAATTTCGAATCATTGAAGATTGCTAAAAATTATCCAAAAAAAATAAGTTACTGCCCATTCCCTGCACCCGCCCCTCGCGGTTCCCTCGCATTGCAGCAGCACAAAGCCGCCCCTCTTCGCCGGAAATAGGGCATCCTGAGAGGAGTTTTTTGCTCCCCCCTGGGAAAACAAGAATCGTTTTGCCGTCCCCGGCAGTAAGTTTTTATCGGTCATTACGTCATACAGCCTATTGCCCAGCTTCCCCTTAATCGAAGTACAAGACCATCCAACCCTCATAAATGAGGTATTAAATTACCCAGACATCTATTGCACAGAGAACGGCCATCGCCAGAAAGAAGACCGCATATATAATATCCCTGAAATTAATTTCCATAATATCTTCACTCCTTCGCGAACCTTCCTCGGGCCTCATGGAGATTACGTTCAGCGACGTACGATAAGTTTGCAGACATTGCCGAAGATGCATCATTGGCATTCGCAGATCCCGGACACGCATTTTTAAGCATTGAAGCTCCCGCAGCAAGCTGCGGGAACTGCGAAGGAGCCTTCCAGGCTCTCGCTCTACCAGTTCGGCTTCACTACCGTTGGCAAAGACCAGCATACAAGCTTCAATTATTAAAACCGGAAGGAGGGGCTGCCATTGGCTTGCACGTTCACCACTAAAATTGCAATCTCCGCCGTTATTCTGATGACATTCGGAATGGCTTCTGCAAAACCCCGTGCGCAAATCCCCGATAGGGTCGGATCACCGTACATCGGAGCCATAACCGTTGACGCAGCCAGCGGCAGGGTACTGTTTGAGGATCATGCCGATGCTCCCGGATACCCGGCCAGTGTGCAGAAAGTCATGACCATGATGGTGGTTCTTGACAAGGTGAGCAAGGGTGCCCTGAAACTGGACGAAATGGTTCCGGTAACGGTTGAAGCTTCCGAAATGGGGGGGTCCCAGGTATATCTGGATCCGCGGGAGAGTTTTCCGGTGGAGGAGCTGCTCTACGCGCTCATGGTCGAATCGGCAAACGATGCAGCAGTCGCCCTCGCAATCCATGTGGGGGGGTCGGTGGCAGGGTTTGTCGATTTGATGAACCAGGATGCGAAAGCTATCGGCATGACCCACACGGTATTCCATTCAGTTCACGGGCTGCCGCCTTCCCAGGGCTCGGAGCCGGATGTAACAACGGCGCGCGATCTGGCGCTCATGGGCCGGGAGCTTATCCTGAAATATCCCCAGGCGCTGAAGTATACGAGCACCCTCCAGCGCGGATTTCGCAATGGCACCTTTATCATGCGAAACCACAACCACCTCCTCAAATCCTATCCCGGCTGCGATGGATTGAAGACCGGGTATTTCAAACAGGCCGGCTATTCGATTATTGCAACCGCCGCCCGCAACAACGCACGCGTCATCACGGTGGTGCTCGGGGCGGATAAGAGCAAAAACGCGAGACATCCGAACTCTGCGCGTGACGAAAAGGCCGCTGAACTGATGACCAGTGGGTTGGCGGAGCTTGGCGCCGCGGCGTCCCGGAAATAGGTTGCAATCGAGCATGGCAGTCGTTCCGGTTTGACCCTGCTCCACACCGGCTGTTGAAAGCTCATCAACCCTCGGACACGGCATTTTGATCATGGACAAGCTCGGGAACAAAAGAAGATACTGCGGAGAGGCGAGGCGGCAACCTGGACAAGTCGGATATTTCCCGAAATCGTGTTTCTGTAGAATAGGTACCCAATGGGTAATAAAAAAAAGTAACAGCAGGATAGTACACTTTAATTTTTTTTGCCTTGATAATGATTTCCCACAAAATTATATTGCCTTCGTTCAATAGTTGGCATTAAGGCTGGATTGCATCACCCAACATGATGCGGCTTTTTCAACCCGCCTTTTGTGACTATTCCCCACAATCCTGCGCTGAAATTTGCAGCTGTGATAGTAACGTTATTTTGGACGCAATTTAATTCAGGGATATTTTACTTCGCTGCAGTGATTTCTGCACGCTTGCTATAAAAATCATCGAGCATATGATAATTATTAATAAAGTATCTGCAGGCATAATGACGATTCTCACATTTTGACAGCATGTTCTCATGTTATTTATAGTCATCGGAGGGATCGTGAATAGTACAAAGGGTTGTGTACTTGTGCTCTCGTTTCTTGCATTGTCAATCCCGTCATTGGTTTTCGCCGGTGGTGAAAGAGTACTGATATTCAAGGACTCACTTGCCTATAGCGGTCACCAGGCTGCCATTGCGGCGTGTCTCTCCCTGATACGGGGGTGGGCGAATGACAGCGGGTTTTCGGTTGATACGACGATTCACCTCACGGATTTTAACACCGCCAATCTGGCTGCTTATAAAGCAGTTATAGCATTGTACCCTTACCGGCAGGATCCGGCTAACAGTAACGCCTGGTACGACGATACCATGAGCGGACCCGAGGATTCCGCGTTTAAAGCTTTCCTGCTCTCGGGAAAAGGGTACCTCAGCGTGCATTGCGGCAGCAGGTTAAATAATAACTGGCCATGGTTTATGGATAGTGCAATAGGCGTGCAATACACGGCCGATCAGGGACCGGTCAGCTGTACATTTCATGTGGCCGATACAACCCAAATAATGACCAGGGGTATCCCCGAAACTTTTACCGGCAACCAGCAGGTTCGGGGCGACAACATTTTTTTCAGCGATACCGACAAGAGTTACACGTTGCTGATTCTATCCGACAGTAATGATTACGTCAAAGAAAACGTCGCGCGACAGAAACTTTATCCCTATGTCTTTATGCATAATTTTCATGGAGCACGCATTTGGGAAGGGGATATGGGCCATGCCGCTACAACATGGACGGGATCAACGGAAGACACCATCTGGTGTAAACTGTTACTCAGAGGTATACTATACGCAATCAATCGGCCGGGCTATGGCGCGACAAGCGCCCCGACTCTCCTTGCACCTGCCAATGGTGCATCGAATATTGCGACATCACCCGCCCTTAGTTGGAATGCCGGTGCCGGCGACTCCTCCTATAGGTTACAAGTTTCACTTAACAGTAATTTTGCAAGTACCGTTTTCGATCAGAGCGGGATAAGCGCAATGCAGGCAATAATTTCAAATTTACCGAATAGTTCAATCATGTATTGGCAGGTTAATGCTTCCGGCTCTGCCGGTACGAGCGCCTGGGCCGGCGCGTGGAGCTTCACGACTATCATGACTGCGCCGACAGTACCAATTCTTGCCTCTCCTGCGAGCGGATCAACGAATCACTCGACTTCGCTCTCCCTGGCATGGGGATCGGTGCCGAATGCGGCAACCTACGCCGTGCAGGTTTCAACGGTTTCAACATTTTCCACGACCTGTTTGAGCCTGAGCGGATTGACGTCAACTTTGATTTCGCCAACCGGGCTTCCCTGTTATACCACCTGCTACTGGCAGGTCGATGCGGCAAACAACGGGGGCACGAGTTTATGGTCGGGCGCATGGAGCTTTACAACAGCTGCGCACCTCGCCATTCCTGTTGTCGACGGCATGCTCATGTATTCCCTTAATATCCAGCCGGCCGATTCATCGACTCACGGAGTTTTTGGCGCGCTTAAGGGATTTGTTCTTGCCATGGACGGGAAGGACAATCTGTATTGGCCGGGTGCATCGCTGGATGAAATTGGTACTGTCCATACCGGTTCCGGGTATTGGATTTTCGATACCCTCCCTTCCGATACCTTAAAGCTGTCCGGAAGTGCGGTCAACACGGATTCAACCCCCATTGCGCTGCAGGATTCAAGCTGGAGCATCGTGGGCTATTTGCCGCAGGTAAGTATGCCAATTACTACGGCGCTTGCATCGATCTCCTCCCGGTTAATGCTTGCAATTGATGGCAATAACAACCTTTACTGGCCGGCAGCCGGCGATCTCAATGAAATCGGCACGATGCATCCTGGCAATGGATATTATATAATAACCAACACCGCGGCGACACTTACCTATCCGGCAGGCGCGGGACCCGCGAAGCAACCGGCCGTCGCTTCCGGCCAATTACGAAGTCCGCCCGCTCCGAAGCATTTTCCGAAGCGGACCCTGACCGGAAACATTGCCGCTTTCCTTGCGCGGCATGTTGCCTTCGGGAATAAACCCGCGGCCGATAACTGCGAGGTCGGCGCCTTTGATACGAAGGGGAACCTGGTAGGATCGGGAACCGTCGCAAACGGCCTGGCCGCCTTTGCGATATGCGGGAAAGATCCCGCAGGCAAGGTCAAGAACGGCTGCCTGCCTTCCGAAAAATTGACCTTCAGGCTCTGGAACGGCATTTCCGAATATCCCTTAGCGGTTACACGCGGCGGCGAGCCCGTTTTTTCGGCAAAAACAATTCTCACTGCAACGCTTGCCGTTCCTGCCGGCGCCCTTATATCGTCGTTTAATCTCTCCCGCGCATACCCGAATCCGTTCCGGGGTTCGGTGAATATCGCATTCGACGTGCCGACCATTTCGGGAGTTTCCCGCCATGCCGTTCAGATCGATATAGTCGACATGAAAGGCGATCTCGTGGCGGAGCTTGCTCGGGGAATCTACCGGGCAGGGCACTATGAACTGGCCTGGAATTGCAGTGAGGTCAGGGCGGCTGCGATTGGGTCAAGCATATACATTGTAAGGATGAAAGCGGAAAATTTTGAGAAACGCCTCAAGCTTTTAAAAATCCAATAGCATGGCCCTGTTCAAACAGAAAACTGCTTCTATCAAACCTTCAGCCTTTAAAGCTTCCCGGAAGATCTGAACCCGCATCCAATGAAATCGGGGTAGGGAAAATGGGAGGAGCTGCCAGTATTACCGGCTGTGGCACCGGCCTATGGTGAAGAAAATCCATGCTGTGCAGCTAGTGTTTAAACCGGACAGCACCCTCCGATAGCGGAAATCGGGCATCAACAACCTGTACGATGAGGCGGGCATTGCTTGAAAAATAGATTGAAAATCTGAACCTCCAGCAGTATATTACTATAGCCAAACCAACTCTTAACTTAAATAAGCATGTGTCCAAAATGCAGTGAATAGTGCCGGTATAACTGTGTTAGTACACTGATACGTTTTTTTCGGGGACATCGACTCGTCCCATGTTCAAGTTCGGGAATGTGAGCGTCAGGATATTTGCCCGTTTCCGACTCCCTACCCTCAATGAGGAGGCGCATATGGTTCGTTCCGGGACCGTTCATCTGGTAATGTCATTTATTCTTCTTGCCGCCGTTTCAATTTTTGCGTATATCCCGCCTTCACTGCGGTCCGTGACGCCGATCAATAAAACGTGGACCTTTATCAGAGGCCTGAGCAGAACTTCCGGTGCCCAGGCATCGGGGTACAGCGATGCCTCCTGGTCCAAGGTCAATCTACCGCACTCTTTCGATATCCCCTATTGGAGAGTCAATTCAGCACTGACGCCCACCTATGGATGGTACCGGAAGCATTTTTCTATAAATCAATCGATCATCACGGCCGGAAACCGGGTATTCATCGAGTTCGGCGCGGTGTTTCTCGTATCGACCGTTTATATTAACGGCGACTCGGTAGGGGTCCACAAGGGCGGCTACACGGGTTTTTCATACGATATAACACCGTATATCCATGCCGGCGACAATGTCCTCGCGGTCTATGATGATGGTTCCTGGAACGGGCAGGTCGCCCCGCGGGGGGGCGAACACATATTCATCGGCGGCATATATCGCGATGTCAACATTGTCGTTACCGCGCCGCTGCATGTCACCTGGTATGGCACCTTTGTCTCCACCCCTCAGGTATCATCGACGGCGGCAACGGTGAAGGTTTCGACGGAAATAAAGAATGATTCCACGGGGCCCAAGAACTGCACGGTAGTGCACACGGTGGTCGATTCTGCCGGCAATGAGGTCACGAGTTTTCAATCCACCATGACCGTACCGGCGGGAGTCATTGATACTCTGGTTGCGAGCGGCTCGGTTGCGAATCCAAACCTGTGGAGCCCGTCGACCCCGTATATGTACACGGTATATAGCGAGGTTTACGATGGCAGCACCCCGGTCGACAATTTTGTCTCGCCCCTCGGCATTCGATCGGTTTCATGGAGCGCCAGTACCGGTTTTTCACTGAATGGTCAGCGTTTGTGGCTTCAGGGGTGCGATGCCCACCAGGACCATGCGGGATGGGGAGATGCCACCACCGACAGCGGTCCTGCCCGCGATGTCCGGCTTATCAGGCAATGCGGCATGAATTTCATTCGCGGTTCGCACTATCCGCATCATCCGTCCTTTTCCGATGCCTGCGATAAGCAAGGCATCTGCCTGTGGGAAGAGATGTGCTTCTGGAGCGTATATGCAAATTCGGAAAGCGGCTGGACGTCGAGCGCCTACCCGGATTCTGCCGCCAACCAGGCGCCTTTTGAGGCCAATTGCATCCAGCAGCTCACCGACATGATTCGCATCCATCGCAATCATCCCTCCGTCATCCTCTGGAGCATGGGCAATGAAATATGGTTCACCACGTCTTCCGTTTTGACGAATGCCAAGAACCTTGCGATCAAAATGATGGCAACTGCAAATCAGCTCGATTCCACAAGGAGGGCGGGGTTGGGCGGGACGCAGCTGGATAATCTTGACGTGCTTACCAGTACTGAGGTGTCGGGATATAACGGCACCGGGGCATCCACCCTGAATCCAAGCGTCGCCAACATGGTTACCGAATACGGGAGTTGTTACGAAAATCGGCCGGGATATTATGCACCCTGCTATGGATCTGTCCAGACTCAGATGCAGAATGGAGATTCGGTTCCGATTCAATATGCCTGGCGCGGGGGCGTTGCACTCTGGTGCGCGTTTCATCATGGCAGCGATATTGGAACCGGCAATATGGGTATGATGGATCACGCCCGTCTTCCGCTGGAGAGGTGGTATTGGTACCGGAACCTGTACACCGGTATTGCGCCGCCCACCTGGCCCGTTGCCGGGACCGCGGCAAAACTGATGTTGACAACGGACAACAGCACCCTTACCGACGACGGGAAGAGCGATTGCCAGCTCATCGTTCAGGTGCAGAACGCGGCCGGCACCTGGATCAGCAATTCGCCGAACATCACCCTCACCGACGGGTCCGGATTGGGCGCCTTTCCCACAGGGACCTCCATTACCTTTATAGGAGGAGATTCAGAGGACTGCGTTCGCAACGGCCTTGCGGCCATCGAATATCGCTCCTATACTGCGGGAACGGCCACCATTACCGCCACCTCGCCGGGGCTGACCTCGTCATCGGTGACCATCACCATAAATCATGTCGTGGATTCCATCGGCATGGTGGGCGTGCTTCGCAATGGACCGGCACGACCGGGATTGTCGCTGCCGGGCGCAGTTATTAAAACTATGGGAGGCATGCTGCGACTGCCCTACGTCTTCTATGGAAAAAAAGTCGCAATGTCGGTGTTCGATCTGAACGGTGTGCTGGTCGATTCCCGGATCATTGCCCGGAGCACCGATTTCGTCCAGCTTACCGCCCCTGACAAGGCGCAAAAAATGTACATTGTTAAATTGCATGCCCTCAAGCAGTGAGGGAGATACTCAGCAGTGCATAAATTATACTGAATTGACTATGATCTTTATCACTTTGAGAAGGAGGTCCGCTGTGATTTTTTCAAAAAAAGCGCTGTTTCTTTCAGTGGTTGCGACCCTGATGGCGACACCGGCCAGGGCTGCGGTCGATTCGAATTTCTACTGTTTCCTGTGTTTCGGGCAATCGAATATGGCGGGAGGCGGGGCCGGAAATCAAAACGATAAAGCCGGCCTTCTTGCGTCGGATTGCGATACGAACACGCGCATCAAAACACTCGCTTTTTCCGACTGTGCGACGACGGATTACTCACTTGGTTGCAGCGTGTATAAACCGGCGCGCGTTGATACCTCGTGGTACACGGCCTTCCAGCCCATTCAGATATGCAGCGAAGGGTTGAGCCCATCGATGTATTTCGCTAGAACTCTCCTCGATTCGCTCCGGTCCGACATTACAATCGGGCTCATCCCCTGCGCGTTGTCGGGGATGTCTCTCGACGTTTTTATAAAAGGCGACAGCAACTTCAATATCCCGACCTATGCTCATCCGACGCTCGGAAACCACAGCCCCTATGCCTGGATGCTCTCAAGGCTCAAAGAAGCCCAGAAAGTTGGTGTTATAAAGGGTGCAATTTTTCACCAGGGCGAGAGCGGTGCAAATTCCAATAGTTGCACGCAACCGGGTTGTTCCCTGGCGTGGATTCCAATGGCCAAGATGATTTTCGACACCATTAAAACAGACCTGGGCGTCGATACCAGTACCTTTCCATTCGTTGTCGGCGAGCTGAGGCAGGATACCATGCATCCGCTGCCCTGTTGCGCAAGTTTCAACAAGAATGTCGACTCGCTTGCAAAGGTATACCGGCACTGCGCGGTGGCATCCTCGGCAGGCCTGCTGGGCAACGGCAACGATACGTACCACTTTAATTGTGCCGGCATGCGGGAGCTAGGCGCGCGGTTTGCCTTGCAAATGCTCGCGCTTTCCAGTCCGACGTACCTGGCCCGGGTGGGGTCCTCAGGCACGATAGCCCAGCGCGTCCACCAATACCAGGCCATGAAAACGGCGACGAGCAACATTAAAATCTATTCGCTCGATGGCCGCGCCGTCGGATCGTATGCCGGGACAAACGTCGAAAATGCCCTTCGCAACCTGAGTGCAGGCGGCGTGTACCTGGTTTCCCGCAAACTCAGCGACGGAAGTGTGGCAACACTTCCCTACGTAAACGCGAGCGGCAGCAGGCATTAAACCCGGGCGGCCGACCTGTCCGCTCAATCTTTTCAAACCCCTCTGAATCGACATTCCGAGGGGTTTTTTAATCTCCGGGCATAAAGCTAATACCGGTTCAATCGCTTCCGGGCACCGCCGGCAGCCTGAACAGGATCGGCTTTTTCTGTGCAATCGGGGTGATGTTTTCTCTCCTCCCCCTTCCTAGTATATTTTGATCTTGCTCCCGTTTGCCGATTTAGCCGAGAGACGATCTCCTCATATGCTGAAAACCACGAAGGTTGACGATTTTTCGCAGATTGCACAATTTACCACCCCCGATGGGTGCGGCGAATTTTTTATTGCCATCAAGACCCGTGAGGGTGTGCCGTTTCCGAAGGCGCTCGAAGAACTTTCGCTCCGATACGGTGCGATTCTCGAAAAATACGGTCTCTGCGATGATACTGCGGCGTTCAGTCGTATTTTCCTGAGCGACATTGTCAATCAGAAGCCGCTCCTCATGCTTTCTCCGCTCCATGGCCGGCTTGTGAAAGGCGCATTCTCGGCAATCGAGCAGAAACCGATCAACGGCGGACAGGTCTCTCTTTTTTCCTACCATATTATTGGAAACGGTGCGAAAATTGAAAAACGGCTCGAAGGGCACTCGCCCGACGGCTGGATCAACAGCGCACGGGTGACGGGAAGGCACTATTCGCTGCTTTTCACCGCGAATTTCTCCTCAGACCCGCCCAATGCGCCCTATGCCCAGACCAGAAGCATCTTCGACTCCCTGGCATCATACCTGGAGGCCGAGAAGCTGAATCTGTCCGAAAATTTGATTCGAACCTGGATCTTCCTGCGCGACGTGGACTGCCACTACGGCGACATGGTACGTGCACGAAAAGAGTTCTTCGCCGCGCAGGGAATGACCGATACTGCGCGTTTCCCTGCCAGTACCGGCATTCAGGGAGGGTCATACGACCCCGGGAGATGTATCTCGGTCGATTCCCTCTCCATGGCCGGTTTCAGGAAAGAGCAGATCGTGAGGATTGAGGCGCCGTTGCACCTATCGTCCACTCTGGCCTACGGCGTGACCTTTGAACGCGGGCTGGAAGTGCGTTTCGGGGACCGATCCCATTTGTATATCTCCGGTACCGCAAGCATCAACAACCGCGGCGAAGTGCTCTACATCGGCGACATAGAATCCCAGACCCGGCGCACGATCGAAAACATCCGCGCGCTCCTTGCGACCCGCAATGCGGGTTTAAAGGATCTCGCCTGCATTATTGCCTATGCCCGTAATTTTCACGACCGCGAAATCGCAAGCGCAGTACTCGGTGAGGAACTGGGCGAAAGTGTCCCGTTCATCTTCGCCGAAGCCCCGGTCTGCCGGCCATCATGGCTGGTCGAGGTGGAAGGCATCGCGGTGATTCCCGGGAGCGCGGATTTCCCCCCATTCTTATAGGCTCACCTGTAACCGTGAATATTGATGCAGCTGTAAAGCTATCACGCCTCCCGACCCGTTTTATTTTTTTTCTTGCGTGCCGCCGGCAACCCAAGTATTTTGTTTTTGAACCATATTAAGGAATAGTAGTACTCTTAAAAATATCTGTACTAGTGTACTAAACTATTGCACCAATGGTTCCGGGCGAATCAGGAAGCGGGTGATGGCTGCAAGGAAACCCGGTCATACAAATGGGTCGTTGGCAGGCGCAGCGATCGCATGGCAGAGCAGGGAGCATTAATTTTCGGCGCACTTCGGGAAAATGCCCTTGCGGTATAAAAAACGGGAAATAAACCCAATCCGGTCCACTTAAAAATTTTTTTTGAAAAGAGGTCCTATGAGAACATCCGGCATGGCGAAAAAATGCTTTCAATGGTGCGTAACGGTATCGATGCTCATCGGAGCGGCTACGGCTTCGCAGGCAGCCTGGTCGACGATCCACAACGATTTTTTCCAGATCGACCAGAACGGGGATTCGGTTCACACCCGAAGCGGTTGCATTCGGAACTTCAACGGTACCTATTACTGGTATGGAAGCGCGAACAACTTCTCCAGTCAGATGGTCTACTCTTCGCCCGACCTGATGCACTGGACGAATGATGGCGTCGCGATAACGGCTTCCGGGACTAACCGGCTGGATGTATTGTATAACGACTCGACTCAGCAATATGTCATGTTCCTGAAGTACGCGGCGTTCTCCGGCAGTAATCCGTCCGGCGGCAATAATCTGGGTATTGCGACCAGTTCAACCCCCACCGGGCCGTTCACCCTCAAAACCGACTCTCTGGTGTTCGGCGCCGAAATCGGGGACATGTCGGTGTTCAAGGACTCCAACGGGCTGGCGTACCTCGCCTTTGTATGGGACAGCCTTCCCAACGCGAACTCCGGCAGTATAACGTATCACGGTATAGCGCAGTTTACGGCGGATTATCTGCATCTGTCGCAGAAAGTATTCATATGGGATACGGGCTGGCGCGAAGCGCCGTGCATCATGAAAGCAAATGGGCTGTACTATTATTTGTCGTCCGAAACCATGTGGACCGACCCCACGTCAACCATGTATTATACCGCACCCGCCATAGCGGGCCCCTGGACGAAGAAAATGGTGACCATGATAACCCCCGGTTCCACGGACTCATGGGAGACGCAGATAAATAAAATTTTCCCCATAGTCGGCACCCAGGGAACCGTGTATATGTTTCTCGGAGACCGCTGGATAGATTCCAATTCGTTACGGCAGGGGGGGTACGTGATGCTGCCCACGACCTTCAGTCCCAAAGACTCGCCGGTCGTGAATTATTACCAGGATTGGGACGTGGATCTTGCCGCGGGGGTATGGCGGCCGTTTGCCTTGAGCCGGGACCTTGCACTGCACAAGACGGTCACGGCTTCATCGGTTTACGGTACCGATTCCGCAAGTAAAGTAACGGATTCCACGACCTACATGAATTTCACCAGTTACCGCTGGCAGAGCGCGGCCAGCGATACCCAGTGGATACAGGTTGATCTCGGTTCGCCGATGAGCGTCAACAGGGTGATACTCAAATGGGATTCGTTATATGCGAAGGCATTCCAGGTTCAGGTGTCGACCGACAACTCGACGTGGAGTACCGTTTACAGCACTACCGCCGGAGGACGGCGTTCGGTAACGGATCAAACCTTTGCCAGTACTACCGCCCGCTATGTGAGAATGTACGCCACGCAGCGGGGAAATACTAACGGCTATGCATTGTTCTCATTCATGGTTCTCAACGACTCCATCACTACCGCCACACTGCCCAGGCAGGGGAAATCTCCCGATTATTCCGAAGCATTATTGACCTGCAACCAGAACACGATACATTATTCCGTTCCTTCCGGTACTATCGTAAAGCTTGAGGTTGTCGATTGCCGCGGCAAGGTGATGGCCGTGCTTGTCAATGGGTTCAAGAACGCAGGCGATCATGAGGCGGTTTTGCCCGGCCGGTTAAGCCGTGGCATGTATATGATCCGATTGACCGTTGGTGCGAAGAAGGTGGCAACGATGCAGGTCAGGTTGTGACCGGGAGATAGCGGTTGTTACAATGCAATGCCGATATAATAACTGCCGGGTAGGCATCGCACTCTGCGATGCTTACCCGGCAGGCTACTTTATGAGCTGAGTATCGGCAGTCGATCATGCTCAGCAACGCACCATTTGCCGGGAGAGATATGACCATAGCGCGGCCGGATTTCCGGAAACCGTTTTTCCTCGTTGCAGCGCTGATGGCCGCAGCGGTTGTCCCGGTCGATCTCATGGCAACCGTGTATACCATCGCCGTTGATGGCAGCGTCAGGCAGGGGAGCGCTCCCCATTACTGGTCAACCTGCGTGGGAACCGGGACCATGTGGTTCTGCCAGAAGCCCGCCTGGCGGACCGCCGCAAAGATCGGGGTTGCGGAAGCGGGGTTTAAAATGGTGCGGGGCCACGGCACCCTGATGGGCATAGACGACTCGGACCATATCGGCATATTTCATTGGCCCGACACCACAAAACCGCCAACCTATACCTGGACAACGCTCGATTCGATTTACGATTTCATAATCGATACGTGCAACATGGCTCCGCTCGTGGAACTTAATTTCATGCCGAAAGATTTACAGAAAACCACCAACATCGGCAAGCCGAAGAGCTGGAACAAGTGGAGGGATCTGGTCGACTCGTTTGTCACCCATTGCGAGGTACGCTATGGGAAACCGGCGGTTGAATCGTGGTTTTTCGAAGTGTGGAACGAGTACGATTACAGCGGATTCTGGACCGGCACTGCAGCCGATTACGATACACTCTATACGTATGCCGCTGTGGGAGCCCTGGCGGCCGATTCCCTTATCAGGATCGGGGGACCCGTGGCGGACAACAACGGCGACCTGCAGCCCTTTGTAACCTACTGTGCCGATAACAATGTTAAATACTCGTTTTTATCAAATCACCAGTACGGTTGCGAAGCAACCAGCGATACCGCCGATCCTGCCGCCATCCGGACCGACAATGAGGCCCGGTCGAACGTGATCAAAAGCAGCGGCAAAACTTTATTCAACATCAATAGCGAGTATAACTCGTCCTATTCGGGGCAGGGAGGGAATACCGTTCTCAACTGCATCAGCATGGATTCTCATGTCAATGCACCGTTTATTACTAAAAGCATCAAGCTCATTCTTGACGATTACACGGCCGGCACCTATCAGCTTCCCGATGTACTGTCCTACTGGACAATCTCGGACTGCTTCAATGAATCAGGCACCGGCGGCGGCCAATCCTACATCGAAAACCATAAGGATATCCCCTTTGCGGAGGTGTTCGGCCTCATCAACTACCAGGGAATTCGTAAAGCCGCATTCAACGCCTACAAGATGCTCAACCTGATGGGAACGACCCGGCTTTCGTTGACCGGAGGGACCACCGGTGACGGCGTTGACGGCTTTGCAGCCATGAACGGCGATTCTAGCGTGGTGACCGTTATGGTCTATGACTATTACAGCAACATGAAGGCGACTTCGGCGGACAATACGGTATATCTTACCTTCAGCAACATTCCCCTTCCCCGGGGTAATCTGACGGTGACGCACTACCGGGTCGACTCACTGCACAGTAATCCCTACGCGGTCTGGGAAAAGCAGGGAAAGCCGGCGACCCCCACGACGGCGCAATGGGATTCCATGCAGGCCGCCCAGAACCTGGCGCTGCTTATGCCTGCGGCATCGTTCAACTATACCGGGACTGCCTTTACCGATACATTTTCCATGCCGCGTTACAGTGTATCGCTGCTGGTATTTCAAGCGGCAGGATCGTCATCTATCAAGGCAACCCATGCGGTCGGGTCCGGATCGGGACTCAAGATCACCGGCACGACAATCAGCTCAAGGCTTCAGGGGAGCCCGCTTTCCATTGCAGTCTATACGCCCGGCGGCCGGCTCGTGCGGCGGATCAATACGCCGCAACGGTCGATCGATCTGCGCCGGTATCTCCCGCCGGGAGCATTTATTGTTTATGCAAAGGTACAGGGGGAGCGGATGACCGGGAGGATGGTGGTCAAGGAGTAGGCGGTATTTCTTCTGCGCCGGGGTATCTGTTTTTTAAAAAATCCAATCGGGGGAGCTATGACGCGTGGAATTTCCTTGTTAAGGTCGGCTTTGATTTCACTGGCAATATTGACAGGAAGCGTTTGCGCTGCCTCCGAATTGCCCCAGGTCGATGGAACCACGGGTACACCGCTTGGCGGATTCGGGACCGGCGCGGTGAAATTCTGCGGCAACAACGGCAAGCTGTTCTTTTCCGATGTCGCCCCGGTGTATTGCAACAACAGCACGAGCGGCTTTGTCGGCCTTCCGGCAAATTTCGCCCTCTATTCGAATCGCGGGGGTACGATAGCGACAAGTTCAAAACTGGTTTCTGCTTCCGCAAACGGCAGATACAACGATGACGCGGTCTACCCCATCCAGAAAGCGACTTTCGCAACGATCAACGGTGTTGCGGTCTCCCTGATCGGAAGCTGCCCCTGGGCGTTGTCGGACACCAATAAAATGAATTATCCCTGCGCGCTCTTCGAATTCGTGCTGACAAACACGCTTGCGACACCGGTGGATGTGGCGATCGGGTTTCAACTCACGACTTCCAACACACCGACCCTGGTATCGGGCACGGGATTCATGGATCAAACCGCAAATGCTCACCAGAAAGCAATTCTCGCAACAACCACCGGCCCGGCCGACACCATTACGGTGGGCAGCAATGCAAATTTTCTCACCTCGGGTCATTGCAGCAACAGCATTTCCGGGGCGACGAATATGGTTGCGGTAAAGATAACGCTGCCGCCGGATTCGGCCGCTAAAGTAAAGTTCGTTTTTGCATGGTACAATGCGGCCAGTCCTGCCAATTACAATTATACAAATTTATTCAGTGCCGTCGGCGCGGTTGCAGATTCCGGCCTGGCCGACTTCGATACGTTCATGAACAGCGCCGAGACTTTTGTAACCCGCATGCGTTCTTCGAACATTCCCGACTGGATCGTCAATACGACCCTGAACGGTTTGAACAACCTCACCAACAACAGCGGCTTCATGCAGGATAAACGGACTTTTTATGCCGAGGGGCATTGGTCTTCGATGGGTACCTCGGACCAGATGTGGATGGCCAGGCAGGCAGTTTCGCAACTGTGCCCCTACTTTGCCTGGGAAGAACTTGAGTTCTGGGCAAGAACACAGAAAATCGATGCTACGGGGTTAGGGCAGATACATCATGACATTGGACTTTGCGGCAATATAGCAGCCTGGGACCAGACGACCTGGGTCGACAACGAAGAGAGCGGGAACATCAACCCATGGCCGGATCTCAATTGCGGATTTATTACCGGTGTTTATGAAACGTTCATGGCTACCGGCAATATGACCAAGCTCAATTACTTCTGGCCCTACGTTTTAAAAGCCGGGCAACGGATCCTGACGCAATTGACGCTGTACGGTGATAAAAAATACCCGTATACTTTCGATACCAGCGCCCATTGCACCTACGACTGGAACGGCGGCGGCGCAGCCCATCTTTACAACTCATCGCTCTCCCTGGCAGCCTACAAGGCCATGACGAAGCTGGCAACCATAGAAAACGATACCGCCACGGCCTCCCTGTTCAGCCGCGCGCACGATACGGCGGTCACCAATTTCCAGAAACGGTTCATTGATAGTATCTTTAAAACGGCATACTACTGCGAGGGGATCGGGGTCGGGCCCTCCCTCTGCAATTGTCTGAAGCTCGGCCAGGATTTCGACACGGCCAGCATTGATAAGTTGCTTGGCCAGCTGAATACCTATTACAACCCGTTGACCTATGGATGCGGGGAAAATGAGGCTGAAAATTTCGGCGGCAATTATTTCATCTGGATGCCGCATATGTTGCTTCACTATGCCGACCTCGCGCTGACCGCGAACAGGCCGGATATCTGGTATGCGATCCGTCACGATCAGTATCAGCGGGACTACCTGGATAGAAACCGGGTCTTCGACGTCTTTCTGGGGACCTATCTGACGCCCACGCCGCTGGACAGCGTCGCTACCGATTCGACCGGATGGGATAATTATATAGCCAATCCAACGGTATTCCGGGACTATTATACGATTATCGGCTATCAGCGGAACTGCTATTCCGGAGAGCTGTGGCTCGAACCGAATCTTCCCGCAAGCATGGACGATACCATGACCAATGCGTTCTACGCCTCCCCGGAAGGCGACGGAACGATCAGCTATACGTTGAATGCCGCCAATTTTGACCAGCGGCTGGTATTTACGCCCGATAACACGATCTCAATCAACAAAATCTATGTAAAAGACCTCTATGGCGATACGGTTCCGCCGGTCTGGGTAAACCATGCTGCCGTTGCAACGTCTAATGTTACAAGGATTGGCACGGGGTACGGCAGGGAGTTGCAGATCAACTGGACGGGTACTGCAGGTCCCGCGGGGCTGATTGTCGAGGTGGCTCCCACCACAACCGCGATCCTTACGCCCCTGGCGACCGGCAAGGAGCTTTCTGCAGTTGTGGCAAGGGGCGGGCGGCAGCTTGTCGTTACGTATTCCCTGGGCCGCACCTGCCCTGTTTCGGTCAGGATCTTTCATATCAACGGCGAAAAAATCGCGGACCTTGCCGTCGGCATGCAGCATGAAGGTGTGCATGAGGTCACGTGGAGCGGGCATGCGGACGCTCCCGGCACCTGCCTCGTGGAAATCAAGGCCGGAGATGTGAAAACGGTGAGGAAGGTAACGCTGACGGGAAAGTAAAATATTATATAGTAGTTACAGTTGAAGCGAAGGTACCGAATCTAAATGCCCTTGGTGGGGAAACCATTTACAATGGTTTCCCCTGGCCTAAAGCCGCGAAAGGCACGCGTCTTCAGGCACACCCCTTCCTGCGGGAGGGGAAGGCGATGTTTGCCCCTGGCAAACGCCCTCCCCTCCCGCAACGCCCTCTTTTAAGGTAGAAAAAACAGGGCAAAAAATAATAATAAAGCATGTAAATCTTTAGCATTAGCGGGTTTTTTTTGTAGGGGCGGGCTGCTAACCCGCCCCTACGTTTCAGAAATTTTTATGTTCTTTCTACCTAATGGGAGCGTTGCGGGGGTGCGAGAGCGCCTGCTGAGCGTAAGCGAGGCAGGCATCGCCTCGCACCTCCGCAGGAAGGGGTGCGTCGGAGACGCGGCTTTGCGCGGCTCCGACCAGGGGGAACCGCCATAGCGGTTCCCCCACCTGAGCAGTAACCTTTTTTCTATCTTATTTCTCTTTTGTTTCGCTATCCTGCGGCTTTAATGTCGAGCCAGGCTCCGGTTCATCCATCTTTCCCATGAATGCCGGAAGATTCATGCCGGCCATTTTGAAAATATTCTGGAGCGGCGGGACACTGCCGATGAGTCCGGACAGAAAATTAGCCGTCTGTCCGCCATTGGCACCATTGTCCCACACCGTGATCTTATCGATCTTCAGGTTACTGATGGCCTCAACCTGCGTCTTGACAAGTTCGGGCAGCTTGTCGATGATGAGCAGGGTGGCGGCCTTGTCCGGATTGCCGCCGGCTGCCTTGACGATATTCTGCAACCCCTCGGCCTGCTTGCTCAGGATTTCCCTGATACCCCGTCCCTGCGCTTCCATGACGGCATAATTTGCTTCCGCCTGACCTTCGGCTTCCTTGATCGCCTTCGATTTCGCCGCCTCGGCGGCGATCACGACCTTCTGGCGTTCGATATCGGCTAAAACGATTTCATTGGCCATCCGGGTCGCCCGCTCTCTTTCTGCGCGTGCGGTTTCGGCAATCTGCTCGGCCTTGTAAGCCTCTTCCAGGGCTTTGGCCGCCTGGACTTTTTCGGACGCGATGGCCAGTTTTTCCGCCTCGGCCTTTTTCTGCCGCATCTCCGAGGTCGAATTCGCAATATTGACAGCGGCAAGGTTCTCGCCCTCGACAGCTTTGGCATTCGCATTCGCCACATTGACCCGCATGCGCTGGGTCGCATCGGCCTTCCCCGATTCGGCGGTGGCGTTTGCCTCCGCAACCTTAACCGTTTGTTCCTGGACAGCCTGCGCTTCACCGATGGCGCCATCCCGGTTCTTTTCCGCAACCTGTTTCTTGGCCCGGTTGAGCGCCTCGGCGGCGGCATTTTTGCCCAGCGCATCGAGATAGCCGGACTCGTCCCTGATGTCCTTGATATTGACGTTTATCAGACGGAGGCCGACCTTTTCAAGTTCGGATTCGACATTGTCGAATATGGCCTTCAGGAATTTATCCCGGTCGGCATTGATTTCCTCAATGTCCATCTGGGCAACGCATAAACGCATCTGCCCGATGATTATCTCCTCGGAAAGTTTGGATATCGTTTCCGCATTCATGCCCAGGAGCCGCTCGGCGGCCGATATCATGATTTCCTCTTTGGTGGAAATACCGATGGTAAAAACCGCGGGCACGGAAACACGGATGTTTTGTTTTGAAAGGGCGTTTTCCAGGCCGATATCGATCTGCACCGGCGTTAGATCCATCATTTGATAGTCTTGGATGATAGGCCAGACAAAAGCCGCCCCGCCATGGATGCAATGCGCCGTCCGGCCTTTTGCCACTTTCCCGTAGATGACCAGAATCCGGTCCGAGGGGCAGCGCTTGTAACGGGAGAGCACGCTGATAAGGAGAACTATGAGAACGACTACTCCGACAGCGACGGCGATTAAAACGTACATGTTACGTCCTTTCTACAAAAGCCTGGTTGTTGATGACTTTCCGGATTACGATCGAGGAACCCGTGGGTATTTTGTCCTGCTCATCCGTAACGGCATCCATTTCAACGATTTTATCCTGCAGCTTTACGTTTATCTTGCCCGTGCCCTGCCGCTGTCCGGGGATAGTAAGATATACCGAGGCAACCAGCCCCCGGGCGCTTTCAAGATCGATATTGCCGCTGGTTTGCAATTTTGAAAGCAAAAAAAACAGCGCAGCACTCAGCGACATCATGAGAAGTCCGCACAGGAACGACAGCAGTATGGTCCAGGGTACGGGTATGTTCTTGTGGTACAATGCAATCCCGCTCCAGCCGAACAGGGCGAAAAATGCCACTAGGTTCCGAAGAGTCAATAGTGTGAAGTGGCTTACCCCGAAATCGCCTTCATGGCCGCCGCCGGCGCCCCCATGGGCTCCCAGGTCCGAGCCGAGATGGAGATGGAAATCCAGCCCCGAGATGAATACCAGAACGAGCTGAATTACCAGAAATACCGTCGCAATGACAGATATTATCCAGTAAATCCGCTCGAATGTGGCCATAGTGGACCACCACATGTTCATAATAGGCCGCCCTTTTTTTATTTGCCTGAAAGTTCACCGGCGTATTCCGCCGCTTCGCAAGTATCCCGACAGACTGAGAATTTAATAATATAATAGAGGCAGGGATACGAAACAATTGATTTGCAAGGTTCAGGAACCCATTACTCCACACCGTACAGCTATCACATGACGGAATTCGAGCCCGTGGCGATATCTATGTATTTTTTCACGGTTCTTCGATCCAGCCGGGTTCGGTTACCTACCGCTTCATATGACTTGTGCCTGTCATAAAGAATCATGCAGTATCGTGAAAGCAAAGAATCGGCATCAACGGATTCGTTCCGAATATCCTCGAAAAATCCGGTAAGCGGGTCGTCCTGCGGGTGTTTTAAATCGCCGGTATACTCTCCGTTGAGAATAATTCTGCGAACGCACTGTTCAAGCTCCCGGACATTACCCGGCCAGGGATACCCTTTGCCGAGCCTGTTTTCGATCACGCTCCGGATATACTGAGTCAAATCCTGATTGTTTGAGCCGATAATCCGTTTAGCCGTATGAGCAATCAGGTCGCTCAATTCCTGGTCGCTTTCCTGGATTCGCTGGAACAGGGATGGAACCAGAATAACGTCCGAACAGAGTCGATAGTAAAAATCGTCTCGAAAGGTGCCCTGTCGACGGAGGTACGAGATATCCTTGTTCGTGGCGGCAATTACGCGTCCTGCAAACCGCATCTTTTCATGACTTCCTATCGGAGAAAACCATCGATCCTGCAAAACCTGTAAAAGTTTGATTTGAATGGGAATGCAGACATCGCCGATCTCATCAAGGAATATGGAGCCATAGGGGCTGCAGCGGGAGAGGACTCCTTCATGCGCTTCTACCGCTCCGGTAAAGGCACCTTTTCGGTGGCCGAATAGTTCGGATTCAATCAGGCTTTCGGAAAACTGGCTGAGATTAAGAAAAATAAAGGCCCGCGTAAAGCTTTCGACAAATGCGTGGGATTTTGGATCAAAGGGAATGAATACCGATTGGCCGATAGTGGCGGCGGCGGTGCCTTTCCCTGTCCCCGTCGGCCCCAGGATAAGCGTTGAGAAATCTTCCATGCGGTTCAAAAGGAATTTTTTGTACAGTTTCTGGTCACGGGTAAAGACATTGTTCCAGAGAGACGCCCGAAGGCGCCGCATGCATTGACTTGTCCCGACCAGTTGTCGCTCGACGAAATAATATGCCCTCCGCAGCTGGAAAAAGAGCCCTATATACTCGCAGGAATCCTGTCCGGAAAAGCCGAGCTTGCCCAGAGATGCGGTCATCTCCGCGGCAAAAGGTACGGGAAGCGGTTTCGCTCCGGTAGCTATCTGGTCATTTATATGCTGATCTATCAGCGACAGGAATTGATGGAATACATCGAACAGAAAAGTCAACTCAAGCCATTCGCGATCCGGTTCCGCATAGGCGCGGATGTCGGCCCGTCCGGCCTTGACCAACGTTTCAACAAAATCATGGACCCGTTTAATTTCAAGTTCGAATACGGTTTGCTGATTAACGGAATCGGCGCATTGAGCTATCTGCCGGTCCAAGTTGATGCGTTCATCGGTAAAATGATTTACCGTACTGGCCCGGGCGACCAGACGGCATAAGGATTTTTCTTCAATGGTTAAAGCGCAAGGTTTCATCGGCAATACCACAATATACATAAAATGCACATGATATGTACATAACATGCATTATCATCGATATCGAAATGCGCCAATATGCCCTTTGGGGGCAGATTCAGCCACCACCTCAGCTGGCATGCGGTTTGAACTACTGATTCATCACCTGACCGAAAAGGAATAGACAATGCACCTGCAATTACAAAGATTAGGAGTGAGCATTGTGCTGTGCCACCTTTTTTTCTGCACGCCGACTCTAAAATTCTGGCAGTATGGACCATCTATCGATCCCATTCTGGCCCATGAAATTATCAGGGATCATAACAGCACTCTTCGATTCGTCATTATGGATGTCCGGACAAAAGAAGAGTTCGCTTCCGGACATCTTGCGCATGCAAAAAATATCGATTACAACAAACCGGATTTTGATTCTCTCGTTCACCACCTCGATACCTCGGCCACCTATCTGGTGTACTGCACTCATGGGATCCGAGGTTCTATGGCGGTGAAAAAAATGCGCAGGGCCGGCTGCCGTAAATCATTCAACCTTGAAGGAGGTATTAAAGCATGGACCGCAAACAAGTATCCTGTGGAATCGGGCCCGGATCGCCAATAGACAAAGGACCGAATATGGCATTATCGTATCGTTCGGAGATGAACAGAAACATCAAACGCGTGGTTGGTAAAGCATTCAGGATATCGTTGGCCAATCCCTCATTTGCGGTGAATATGCTCCGCTTTCGCAGGAGCTTTCACCGGGCAAACACCATTCGTAAACGGCACGAACAGGCAGGTCTTATGGTTCCGCCCTTCCTCATCATGAGTATAACACATTCGTGCAATCTCAAATGTGCTGGATGTTATGCTAAGGTTCTTCATCCGGTAAAAGGAAAAGAACTCTCCGGCGTGGAGTGGTGTGCCATTCTGGAGCAGGCGGAATCCCTCGGCGTTTCGTTTGTCGCTATCCTGGGAGGAGAGCCGTTTTTTCGGAAGGATTTGTTTGAAATTGTCGGCCGGTTTCCAAATCTTATGTTCCTGGTTTTTACCAATGGTACCCTTATCGACGAGGAAACCGTCCGGGCCATAAAAGACCGGAAAAATATCATTCCCATGCTGAGTGTCGAGGGATTTGAAGACGAAACCGATGCACGCCGGGGCAAAGGCATATCGGTCCGGATAGACGCGGCAGCACGCCTTTTGAAACAATACCGAATATTTTACGGCGCTTCAATAACAGCTTCAACCACCAATTTTACGGTGGTGACCAATGAACTGTTTATAGAAAAACTCCATGCTCTGGGCTGCAAAGTTTTCTTCTTCATCGAATACCTGCCGGCGGAATGCGGAACCGAGTCGCTTGTTTTAAGCCCGGCGCAGAAGGAAGCGCTTAATGCGTTTGTCTGCAGGATGAGGGAAGATTATCAGGCGATCTTTTTTGATTTTCCCGGAGACGAATATGCGCTGGAAACATGCCTTTCGGCAGGCAGAGGCTTTATTCACATCAGCGCCGAAGGCAATGTAGAACCGTGCCCGTTTTCCCCGTTCTCGGATTCAAATCTGCGGACAAAATCCCTTCAGGATAGCCTTTCGTCAACGTTCTTCAGAAATATTCGAGAGATGCCCGAAGCGATGAGCGATGGTGACGGAAACTGTGCATTGTTCAAGAATAAAGAATGGGTTGCCGCGCAGGCGGGATAGCCATGATCAAACTCTTATCCGCTTGTTATCTGATCCTGTTGAGATTCTTAAATGCAACGTTGGTCAACAAAAGGAAGAATCCATGTCCAAAGTGATTGCATGCATTACCATTGCGGCTATAGCCATGTGCTTTTTATGGGGAGGTTTATCCTATGCCGGTTGGAGATTATGCATGCCCGAGCATGCGAAACCGATCGCATCAAATGACATGCCGGTTGAATCGGTTTCAATTGAAAGCAATTCCGGATCGATTATTAAAGGCTGGAAATTGAATGGGATAAAGAACAAGGGCGTCGTGATACTATTGCATTCGCTGCGAAGCAACAGGGGATCAATGGTTGACAGGGCAAGGTTTTTATGGAGGAATGGTTATTCGGTGCTCCTGTTCGATTTTCAGGCCCATGGCGAAAGCGAGGGGAAGAAAATCACCTTCGGCTATTTGGAATCAAAGGATGTCGAATCGATATACCAATACTGCAAGCGTGCATATCCGGGCGAAAAAATCGGGGCGATAGGGGTATCTCTCGGTGGCGCGGCAATTGTAATTAGGAATAACGGCAAAGATCATTTCAATGCGGTTGTTCTTGAAAGCGTTTATCCAACGCTTGAACGTGCGGCGGAGAACAGGGTCAGGATGAAAACGGGTCCGCTTGCTCCGATTCTTACCCCGCTATTGTTATCGCAAATGAAAAGGCGGATCGGGATAACAAAGGATAGTTTACGACCTGTGGATAAAATAAGCAATTTATGCTGTCCCTTGCTTTTTATTGCCGGTACGCACGATAAACACACAACGATCGCCGAGTCAAGAATGCTGTTCGACAGGGCTTGCATGCCGAAAGAAAAGTGGGAAATAAGAGCGAAACATGAGGATCTTTATCGGGTTGATCCCGGCGACTACGAGAAAAAAATACTTGCATTTTTTGGAATGTATTTGCAAAGCTGAAGGTTCTTATTACATACCATGATATTCTTATGCCGGGGAGGTAATGCCGCTGCATTAAAACATTCATAGCCGGAATTAAAAGATGGTTTTGAGTGTTTCGTTTGAACAGGCACAGCGAGCGCATGGCAGGCTGCTTTCGCGGTCCCCGGAGCTTTGCTTCGGGGAGCTTCAATGAGATATAATTTAAATTGAAGAGGAAAACCCTGAGCGAAGGGCAGTACGGATTGCGTAACCGGATCACCGGGATTCACCCCATCAAAAAAGGTCGGGTCTTGTCAATGATGCTCAACGAACTGATCCTGCCCTATAATAAAATCGCCTTGGCCGATGTTGTCCTGCTCGGCGCACCCTACGATCGCACGGCCTCCTTTCGCCGGGGCTGCGTCAAAGGACCTGCGGCGATTCTTGCCGCCCTGTTGCACCAGATCGAACCGTATGACCGCTGGACCGATTCCGTGCCCGCCGAAAGCTGCGCCATAGCCTATCTGATGCTGCCTTCCTTAAACCGGAGCTCGCCCGGCGGAATGATTTCCAGGGTTGAGCTGGAATGCGCGGCCCTCAACGAAAAAAACGTCTTCATTATGCTGCTTGGCGGCGAGCATACGGTTTCCCTGGGGGCGCTCCGGGTATTGGCTCATCGTCGGCCTGCAGCGGAAATGACGATACTGCAAATTGATGCTCACCTCGATTTGCATGATTCCGACGCCGATTATCGAGCCGATTTTTTCGGAAAATATGCCCACGGTACGGTCATGAGAAGGGCTTGCGAGCTCGGTTACCGGTACCTTTCGGTAGGTGCCCGCGCCTATGGCCGGGAAGAAATGGACTTTGCGCACGAAAAGGGCTTTCCCATATTCGAATGGAAGGGCGGGAAAGTGCCGATTCCCTCGGAAATTGTCGGTGCGATCACTACCGATACCGTTTATATTACCCTCGATGTCGATGGCATCGATCCTGCATTTATGCCCGCCACCGGGACCCCCGTCCAGGGCGGACTTGACTGGTATTATACGCTGAGTCTGCTGGAAGAGGTTTTTAAGAAAAAGAGAGTTGTGGGCGCCGATATCGTCGAAGTCGCTCCGCGGCAAGGCGATGTGGTTACCGAATACGGGGCTGCCCAGCTGTGTTATTCCATGATCGGATTTTTAAACGCCTCGAACACGTTTATCCCTTCATCAAGGGGTACCTGAAGGAGGAGTAATGGTTCCGACGAAACTGTTTTTGACAAAAGGTGTGGGCGTCGATAAGAACAGGTTGTCCTCGTTCGAACTTGCATTGCGGGACGCCGGAATCGAACGGTTCAATCTGGTTTACGTTTCGAGCATTCTGCCGCCGCACTGTAAAATCGTTCCCCGCGCCGAAGGCCTGAAAGAACTTCTTACCGGCCAGATACTCTATTGCGTGATGGCCCGCAACGAAACCGATGAACCCAATCGCCTTATATGCGCATCGATCGGCGTTGCCATGCCAAGGGATCGGAAGCAATACGGCTATCTCTCGGAGCATCATGGTTTCGGGCAGACGGCCGATATTGCCGGCGATTTCGCCGAGGACCTCGCGGCGACCATGCTCGCCTCGACGCTGGGAATTCCCTTTGATCCCAACCAGGCCTGGGACGAGCGCAAGGCCGTCTACCACGCAAGCGGGACATTTTTCCGGACTACACACCATTGTCAATCTGCAGAGGGAAATAAAAACGGGCTTTGGACCACCGTGGTCGCATCCGCGGTGTTTATTTGAGCCGTCAACTCATAGGGGAAAACAGAGGGGATGATGCGTGGAAAGATGAAGAGCCAGGCAGCCTGTAAATCATGGCGAACGCCGGCAGGAGTAATTGTTTTTGCGATATACCTGGGGATTCTGTATCTTTTTTGCCGTAATACTTCGATGTATCATCTCTACAGTTCGGTCGCGGGGTCATATGTCCGGTATGAAAAGGCGGAGGTTCTGGCGATAGAGCAGCAGTCATTGATTTTTGACCGAACAAGCGGGCTCGAAGCAGGCTATCAGACGGTCAGGGTCAAGATCCTTTCCGGCGAACATAAGGGCGAGGTGATAACCGTCAAGAACACGCTCAACTACACAACCAATGTCAAGGCTACGGCCGGGGCAAGGGTAATCGTTTGCATCGACACTGCCGATAAAAATACCTTCGATGTCTGGATTTACAACTATGACAGAGGTCCGTACCTGTACCTCTTTATTCTGTTATTTATAGCGGCGCTCTGTGTCATTGGAGGCAACCGGGGGGTGAGATCGGTGCTGGGCATACTTTTCACCTTTACCGGTATCATTTTTCTATTCATTCCCCTTCTGTACCGGGGTTATTCACCCGCCATAGCCTCATTGGCTATGGTTGTAATCACCCTGTGCGTGACTCTGGTCCTGCTCGGCGGATTCAGTTCCAAAGTTCTCTCGGCGATCCTCGGTACGATATCGGGAGTGGTCATTTCGGCGATTTTCCTCGTGGAGGCTCTTAAGATCACCCATCTTTCGGGATTCAGCACGAACGAGGCCGATACCCTTATCCAGATCGCCGGAGCTACGCACATGAAGGTCGGCGAGCTTTTATTCGCGGCGATCCTCATCTCTTCCGTAGGTGCCATCATGGACATAGCCATTTCTATTGCCTCATCGGTCAATGAACTCTCGTTGCGAAACAACGGTTTAACGGCGAAGGATTTATTTAATTCCGGCATGAATGTCGGGCGGGATATGATGGGCACCATGGCCAATACCCTTATCATTGCCTTTACCGGAACGTCGCTGAATCTGCTGGTCCTGCTCTATTCCTGGAATGTAACGTATTATCAGTTGATAAACACAAACATGATCGGCATATATATTATTCAGGCAGTGTCGGGGAGCATAGCCGTCATTCTGACGGTACCGCTGGTCTCATTTTTTTCGTCGCAGCTGATCCCGGTTCTTTCACGGCCGAACCGGTCGACCGATGCCTGATGCCTGTGACGGCACCTTTTGTATGTAAAGGGAAAACCTCATGTCGATTAACCCCGCCGGTTATGGGAATTTTTTACTGAAGCTGCTCGCGACCATCGTGGTGATGACTGTCGGCGCCGCGGTTGCCGATGTTCCCGATGCCGTGCATGCGCCCGACTCGTGGCTGAACCTTTCGCCGGGAAGCGATGCGACGAAGCTCAACATTTCCTGGGCCACCCGGCATGCCGATACGGCGCTTCCAGGCGGGAGGGGCAACTGTCCCGGCAGGGGACCGAAAGTTCAAATAGTCAATGTACGCACCGGCGACACCGCGACTTTTTCAGGGACGGCCAGGCAGGCTTTCTTCACCGATTCCACCGGAATCGTCAGTGCGGGCTGGTATCAGAACAAGGTAACGGTATCCGGACTTGCTCCTTCTACCGGTTATACGTACCGTGTGGGCCACGATACGGTCTGGAGCGGGTTTTATCCGTTTCAAACCAGGGATCCCGGCGTATCGTTCAGGTTTATCGCCGTGGGCGACCCGCAGCTGGGCGCTAAAACGAGCCCTGCGCCGCCCGCTCAGAAAAGCAATGTGCTCGGCTACGATAGCGCCGGCTGGTCGAATACCATCGCCGTGGCAAGCCATATGGTCCCCGATGCAAGTTTTCTGCTCTCGGCAGGTGACCAGATCGAAAGTATCACCTCACCGGCGAGCGAGGATTCGCAATACAACGTCTACTTCAGCCCGGCGCAATTGCTGAGCATTCCCGTAGCCACGGTAGACGGCAACCATGATTACGGTTTGGGCCCGTATTTCGGCTACCACTTCAATCCTGCCAACCAATCCCCTGATTTCGGTGTCACCAGGTGGGGTAACGACGGCGATTACTGGTTTTCCTATGGTAAGGTTCTGTTCATGGTATTGAACAGCAATACCGAAAGCGCTGCGACTCATGATGTCTTTATAGGAAAGGCCATCGCCGCTAACCCGGATGCCGCATGGAAAATCGTCGGTTTTCATCATTCCCTCTACAGCGATGGCTCCCACGGTTACGCAAATGATGCCGTCATACTCAAAAGAAACACCTACCCGTCAATAATGGACAAATACAAAATCGATGTGGTCCTGTCCGGGCACGACCATTCCTACACCAGGTTGTACCAGATGCTCGGCGGCATGCCGGTATCAAGGCCCGGGGACAGTATTCTGGCGGTAGATCCGCAGGGAACGCTCTATATGACGCTCAATTCCGGAAGCGGCAGTAAGTATTACCAGCTTAACCCGGCGTATACCGTGAACGGGGTGACCATGTATCCGGTGTGGTCCGCGGTCTACTGGCAGCAAAACCAGCCGACCTTCTCCGCAATTACCGTCGGCCGCGATACGTTTTCCATCGTTACCTACGCGATAACCGGCACTGCGACTACGCGCATCGACAGCTATACGATCATTAAGAGCGGTCGTACCGGGGGAGTTCGGAAAAGAGATTGAGGTACTATAGGTACCCGGCCCGGTGACCTCTAGCCGAGGTGATCCGAAAGATCGGTATCGGGCGATTATCCGTTATCCCCGAAACCGTTCCGAGTGCGGCCTTTTCGCCGGCACAATGCAGTGAACCCTTTCGACTTAATCGGCAACCGGCGTTTTCCACGGCAGAAAGAACCAGAATATGCCGCCCGCTTGCGCATCCTTTTCCATGCCGATCTCGCCGCCATGCGCCTCGACCGCCATTTTGCAAAATGCCATTCCAAGGCCGGCTGAGGACATCATGCGCTCTTCGGTAGCGGCCGCCGGACCGAATTGCTTGACAACTTCATTCTGGTAACGGCCATAGACGCCTGAGTCGGTTTCAGTCACGCGAACCCGCATTCCTTCGGGTTCGGCAGCAATGGCAATATGGAAGTTATCGCCGCTCGTCGCATATTTATTCGCATTACTCAGCAGGTTGAGCATGATGTTGCGGATAAGGCCGCGATCGCCGAGAGCAACGCCCGGCCCGGGCGAGCAGGTAACAAGAATGTTGGATTTTGTCCTCGATGGGCCCAGGAGGTCTATCGCTTCGAAGGCGATCTCCTGCAGGGCATCCTGGTTGAGGTGAATTTCTATGTTCCCCCGGTCAAAATGGTTAACCGCGAGTATGGAATTGATAAGGTCAACCATGGTCTGCGTTGCGAAACTCGCCTGATCGACGTTGCGCTTATGGTCTGCGCGAAGGTACTCCGCTGCCTGCAGTTTCAATATTTCGAGATGGCCCGATATACCCAGCAGCGGCGTTCGAAGGTCGTGGACAATTAATTGTGTCAATTTATCGCGTGCCTGCTCAAGCTTTTTTTCCTTATCGTAGGTACCCTGGACCCTGTTGAAAAGCTCCTTTGCATAGAGGGCGTTGCGGACCTTGAGCAGGAGGTAATCGAAATCTATCGGCTTCGTAATAAAATCCGTAGCCCCGGCCTCGATGCCTTTGAGCCGGTCGGGCTTCGAATCGAGTGCCGTTACGAGCAGTACCGGGATGGAGGTCGTTTCCGCATCGGCTTTGAGACGGCGACAGGTCTCAAAGCCGTCCATGACGGGCATCATGACATCGAGAAGGATGACTTCGGGAGCCATTTTTCTGGCCTCCTCAAGCGCTTCCGCGCCATTTCGGGCTACCACGATGGCATAGTCCCGCTGGACAAGAATCGACTCCAGAAGTCGAAGGTTTCTTTCTTCGTCATCGACCACCAGAATTACTGGTTTTTTATCCATAGTATCTCCTTCGGAATTATCCGGGTTATCATCGTGCAGTGAAGACCCGGTACCTTTACCTCAGGTCGAGACCGCCGAAGCACGCAAAAATTTATTGATTTTGGCTACCAGAGCCTTGATATTCACCGGTTTCATGATATAGGCATCGCCGCCGGCCTTAAAAACCCGATCCTTTTCATCAGGCAGGGCAAATGAAGCGAGCGCGATTACAGGTATCTGGCAGGTATCCGGATCGTCTTTAATGAGCTGTATCGCCTCGATGCCGTTGATACCGGGCAGCATGATGTCCATTAGAATGAGATCCGGCTTATGCTCCTTCGCGCAATCGACGCCCTGTTGCCCATCGGTCGCTTCGAGCGTTTCGTACCCCTTGAAGCGGAGCAGATCGCGGAACAATTTCATATTCAGAGGATTATCTTCGACAATCAGGATGCATCTTCCCATGGTGCAGGCCTCTCCGTACCCTCTGGTTAAATGACAGCATTCGCCTCGACATTTATTTTTTCGAATTCCCGGCTCTCCTCCGGCGATCGCACCGGAATTATGAATTTGAAAGTACTCCCTTTTCCTTCGCCATCACTCTCCACCCACAGAGAACCGCCATGAAGTTCAACAAACCGCCTGGTAAGCGACAGCCCGAGGCCGGTGCCGGGCGTTTTGGCAATCAACCCGCCTTGAACCTGGTAAAAATCATCAAAAACCTTACGCTGATTTTCCTTGCTGATCCCGATACCGGTATCCTTTACGGCAATTTCGACTGCCGGGCCGAAGTTCACGGACTCGCCGGCATCCGATTGATGCCATCGGGCCGCAATGCTGATTGTTCCACCTTCAGGAGTAAATTTTGAAGCGTTGGAAAGCAGATTGTACATGATCTGCTTGAGCTTCCTTTCATCGGCCATTAATTCCGTCTCCTCAAGGTCTTTGGGTATCGATGTTTCGAGGGCAATGGCGTGCTTGTGGCACTTTTCCTTGATCATTACCGTGCTGTTCTCAAGCAGGTCCCGTAGATAAAAAGAAGACAGCTCCAGGGTCATCTTTCCGGCTTCAACCTTTGAAAGGTCAAGGATATCATTTATCAGGCTCGCCAAATGGCTGCCGCTCTCGGCTATATCTTTGATATAGGACATCTGTTTTTCATTAAGGGGTCCGAAATACTGTTCCTGAAGAACCTCTGCAAATCCTACAATAGCATTGAGCGGCGTTCGCAGTTCGTGGGACATGCTCGAAAGAAAATCGCTTTTTGCCTTGCTGGCGACCTCGGCCGCTTTCTTGGCTTCCATCAGTTCCACACGGTTTTGCTCATATACCATGAGCAATTCCGCATTGAAAATTGCTCCTGCATAGATCCCATCCGAAACGACAAGGATGCCGTCCGGGTTTTTATTTTCCGGGAGCTGGAGCAGTATCCGGTCGATCTCATCTTCCATGCGCACTACAAGGCAGGGCGAAATAAACTCGCTGAGGTGATGGCGCTTCATGAGTTCATGGCCGTACCTGCTGTAGGCGAAATTTTTCATGTCGACTTCACGTATCACCCCGAGCGGTTTGTTTTCAGGGTTAATTACGGGAAGAAATCGGACATCGGGATTTTTGCGAAAGAGCTCAAACACCACATCCATGCTCGCTCCATCGGCAATCGGCGGTATGGCACGGACGTTGGCGCTCATGAGTCTGACGGTTTCACTCATCGGTGTCCCCCGTTTTTTGCATTCGATAAGAGGCATGTAAAATGTATTGCGGAATTCGAGCCTCAATCCATTATAACTTCGAATGCCTGCATTGTCGAGAATCGCCTGCCGAAATAACCAATTTTTAATGATTCGCTAATACATGAGCGGGAATTGAATAAACTGCAATGCTTAATAATGCAATGCTTGAACCCAACAGGGTAATTATCCACAAAAAAGAAATAGAAATACGCTATCCCAACAATGATGCTAACTATTCGCATCCAGGGCCTTTTTCACGGTTTCGACCACGTGGTTTATATGGAAAGGTTTCCGGACCAGAAAATGAGGGAACTCGCGGTCATGGGAATCTTTCAACCGGTCGGCGCCTGATAACACAATAATCGGGACTGAGAGATTCTTTTGCCGGATATGTGCTATCACTTCAAAGCCGCTTAAACCGGGCATGAAGAGATCGGTAAGAATCAGGTCAAATTCTCCCGTTTTAAATGCTTCAATCCCGTTCAAACCATTCCTGCAGGTTTTTACCTGGTATCCTGCATGTTCAAGGATTACCGATAGAAGGTCGCAGGTAGCCCTGTCATCCTCTATGACAAGAATATTGTTTTTCATGAATCCTTCGATTTGATTGCCATAAAGCAGGTATACTTAACATTTAAGAAGCTGTCCAACCGACTGATAAAATAGAGGATAATATTTATTGGATAATAATTTGAGTGTGAGAAAATGGTTACGGATTGACAATATAAATATGCTATATAGTAAATTGCTACCATGTATGTGGTACGATTAACTTCAGTACCACAATAAATAGTGTTTTTGAGTGTGCCGGGAAGATTCGGATGGTTTACAGCTGAAGATAAACCGGTAAACAATAAAAAAGCCCGCTCATGGTGACGCGGGCAATTTGAGCATTCCTTACCGGAGTGCTCGAAAGGTGCCGGTAACGATTACTTTTTCTTCGCTACCTTCTTTGCTTTTGCAGCAACCTTCTTCACGGCTTTTTTTGCTTTTACAGGCATTGAGCCTCCTTGGTTAAGGTTGGTACTGCTCGTTCAAAAATATATATATTGCAACAATATATTGTGCAAGAAAAATTTTCAGGTACCCTATATGGTGTGGCATTCGTCGTCCCCCCTTCCCCCTGGTTTTGCCCGAGCGGCTGCCATACCGGGCGGATCGATGGATACCGGCTTAAACCACCCGGGAAATGCTTTGCAGGGCAACCGGACGTCCCTGAGGGGATCGAGGTAACGATAATGTTTTCTGCGGACCGGGGAACCCGGACCGCAAAAGGAATCGACAGGCGACGGCAAAAAATCAATCGATCTCAGGAAAGGCCGGTCCAGCCGGGGTATTGGTACTCGCGGGCAAGGTGCCGGTTAATGGAAGCGGTTAAGTGCCAGGGTGAGACGGTTTACCCGAACCGCAAAAAGCATCAAAGACCTTTTTCATTGCCGCCTCGAATTCTTCTAGCCCGAGAGGCTTCATGATGTACATATCGGCGCCGTACTCCGAAGCCTTCTGGCGGTCCGAGCCGTACGTGGAGGAGGTGAGAATCACTACCGGCAGTTTTCTAAAGCGAGGCTCATTCTTAAGCAGCCGCAGAATTTCGAGTCCATTGATCTTGGGAAGATTGATGTCGAGGAGAATCAGGTTCCCGTCGACAAAATTTGCCCCATCGCCGAAAAGGAAATTGACCGCGTCCTCGCCGTCCTTGATCACCTTCAGGTCGCAATCGGGACAAATCTTCACAATCACATGGCGGGTGATGAAAATATCGTCATCGTTGTCCTCGATAAGGAGCAACTCTTTCATGATCCCCTTCTCTCTCCGGATTCACGCTCACCATCGAATCTGCGTGCCGGCAAGCTGAAATATATTGTTGTGCCCGCGTTCATTTTTGCATCGGCCCATATCGCGCCGCGATGCCGGTCGATAATGCGTTTAACGACCGCAAGTCCGATACCGTTGCCCTCGTACTGCTCAGCGGAGTGCAACCGCGAAAAAGGCCTGAAGAGGGACTGCCCGAATGCCATGCTGAATCCGACGCCGTTGTCCTGAATGAAAAAAACCTCTTTGCCGGAAATGATTGTTTTACCAAACCGGATGGCGGCGCTATCCTTTTTAGAGGTGAATTTCCAGGCATTATCAAGCAGGTGATACAGCGCCCGCCGCAGCAATGCCGGATCCCCGTAGGTCTTCAACCCGCTCTCAATCCTCCAGTCAACCTTGCGTGCCGGAGTTGCCTTCGAGTACTCGCCGGCGATCTCCGTAGCCATGGCCGATATATCGACATCGCTGCGCAGCATGGTAATGCTGCGGAGCTGGGAAAAATCCAGCAGTTCTTCCATCCGCTTGCCGATTCCGCTTCCTGCCTTGCGTATCCGCCCGATGAAGTCCCGGCATCGGTCATCAAGCCTGCCTGCACCCTCCTGTTCGATGAGCTGGGCAAAGGAGACGATGGCCCGCAAGGGCGTCCTCAGGCCATGGGCTATGCTGTAGGAAAAGTTTTCCAGCTCATTAACCGCAAGTTGCAGCTCTTCGGCGCGCTGCCGCAGTTCCCCCTCCATCAATATGCGCATGGTAACTTCGCTGTAAACCGCCGCGAACATGCTGTTCTCCACCCGCCAGGCGAATACCTCAAAATGCCTGCCGAGCACGAGGATTGGATTGACGATTCGCTCGCTTCTCCCGGTGATGACGATACGACCGTAGGTTTCGATCCAGGAAGGCTCGATGCCGGGAATGGCCTCTTGTGCGGTTCTTCCGATAACCCTCTCCGCCTGGAGCCCCGTCAGGCGCGAAAAGGCGGGATTAATTTCCAGGTAACGGAAATCGACCGGTTTTCCGGCCTCATTGAAGATCATCTCGCAAAGTGCAAATCCCTCGTCCATTGATTCGAAAAGCTTGCGGTACCGCACCTCGCTTTTTTGCAGCAGTTCCTCGGCCTGTTTGCGCGCATCGATATCCTCCAGGGTGCCGACATAGGACCGAACCCGGTTCTCACTGTCCCTGATGGCCGATACCGTCGCATGTATCCAGAGGGGCGACCCATCCCTGCGATTATAGCGTTTTTCATAGTTGATGAATTTTATTTCGCCTTCGGCAAGTTTGGCATTGAGTTCCCTGGTTTTTTGAAGATCTTCCGGGTCGGTAAGATCGAAAATAGTCTTTCCTGTCAATTCTTCCCGGCGGTACCCGAGGATGCTGCACCACCGGTCATTGGCCATGACTATCCGGAACCTGCTGTCCACTTCCAGGATGCCTATTGCGGCATTGTTGAACATTGCTCTCAGGCGAAACTCGTTTTCTCGCGCGGTAACTGCCGCCTCCTCGATCTGCGCCGCTCGTTTCCTCAAAAGCAGTATCCCCAGGGATATACCCCAGGTAACGGTAATACCGCAGACGCGGTTGAATATCCCTATACCCGGGGGAAGGTGCCCCGGCGAAGATAGGTACCAGCCCAGTGCTGTAAGGATGGTAAAGGCGGACACGGAAATAAGCGCGGTCCTCCTGGAAGCGTAGTAACTGATAACTCCTGCAGGCAGGATATAGAACATCCATTCGGCGTAGCCATCGGGCCCCAACGTGTCGACGGAGAACATGGAAAGCGCAAAAAGCCACGATGCCGCCACAAAGGCTCCCGGCGACCGCAATCCCTTATTCTTTGTCACCATTGCCGTATCTCCCGGGAAACCGGCATCGATCCGGGGCGATAATTATTCCAGGGTAAAGTAAAACGTCGCTCCTTTTCCCTGTTCGCTTTCCGTCCACATGCTGCCGCCGTGCTTTTTAATTATCCTGTTCGCAAGAGCGAGACCGATTCCGGTGCCTTCGAATTTCTGGGCGGTATAGAGCCGCTGCATGGGCTTGAAGAGCCGGTGGGCTTCTTTCATGTCGAATCCCACGCCGTTGTCGCGAACGAAGTAGACGCTGCGATTATTGGCCTTTGAACACCCGAATTCGATTTCCGGCGTTGCAGCCATTCCCGTGAATTTCCAGGCATTGCCGAGCAGGTTGGTAAGCACGATGGTTATGAGGTTTGCATCCGCATTACCGCACAGATCCGGCTGGATGCGTACGTCAACTGCCCTCCCGGGTTCCTTCTTTTTTAAATCGTCGATGATGGAGCGCGCGATCGGTTCCAGCGGGACGCGGGCCTTAACAATGTCGGGCGCAGTCACATGGGCCATGAAGAGCAGGTTGTTTATAATCGAATCCATCTGATGAACGATATCCTTTACCTTGCGAAAATAGTAGCATCCCTTTTCGCTGACGCCGGAACCGCATTCGTCCCTGAGCATGTCGCTGAACCCGGCGAGTGCCGCCAGGGGCGCCTTCAGGTCATGTGCGACCGAGGAGGAAAACGCATCGAGCTCCCTGTTGGCCAGCATCAAATTTGCTATCGTATCCTCCATCCGCATGTCCCGCGCTTTATGCAGGGAGATATCCGTCGCAATTCCAATGATTTTTTTGTCATTTCCGGAATAATGGTCATGAACTTTTCCCTGCAGCGCCAGCCACCGGATGGAGCCGTCGTGAAGGCGGATTCTTACGGCGACGTCGAGGCTGCGGCGGTCGCATAAAACCTTTTTTATCGATGCATCGAGCAGCTGCCGGTCCTCCTCAATAACGGTGCCGAGCAATTCCCGATACGTTGTGACCTCCACCGGCTCAACGGCAAACAGGATGCCGCAGAGACTATCGAATTCCACCTCCTCTGATGCAACATCCGCAACCCATAATCCTATCCGGGCCTCCTGAAGAGCCTCGTGCCAAAGATCGTCTTCTATTTCAAGTGTTTGATTCATAGTTTGTTTGTCCTTGTGAAGAATAATCCCTCCCGGGCAGGGTTCGGGTGTCCATGACGCAGCTCAGGGAAGCATCCAAAGGCATACTATGGCATTTCTAAAAAGCAATTCAGGAGCCAAGGGTTGCGGAGATTGGCAGCATGAAGCGGATCAGGGCAGCAGGCAGGCGGATCAAAGGTTTTTGGCAGGAAACATCCCTGCCGGGAGCCGGGATTTGTCGTTGCTACCGCCGGATTTTCGCTATCGAAAGAGGCTTCCCTGAAGCTTCGGGTCAATATATATATTTTTTTGGCAACACTGAGATGTCTTCCCGGGGAGATTTATGGTGAAAAAAGCGTTTGAAGTTCGTGATCCGGATTTCAATTTGAGCCCTAAAACAGGGATGTCCCGCAGGCACTATATCGATTGTGCGAAATATGTTCTCGAAAGGGCTTTCCACCATGTGAAATCCTTTGACCAGCCGATCATTTTTCCTGTTGTTCCCGGAAAAACCTATCCTCAGCCCGACGATCCGCCCTGGCGCTGGCGCTCATTCGAATTCGAGGCCCTGGAAAGAACACTGTCGCTTGCCGGCCCGCTGATGCATATCGATCCGGAAATCTCGATTAATACAATCAAACTGCGGGATTATTACTGCCACCATCTGTACAACTCGTTCACTCCCGGACACCCTAACTCGCTGCCCCTGCCTGAAGACCTTCCGGACGCCACCTATCAGTTTACCTGCGAGTTCGGCGGCCTGTTCAAGCTGCTGTTCCTGTTCCCCGACATACTATGGCCGTATTTTACCCGGAAGCAGAAAGACGAGATGGCCGTTACCATATCAAAATGGGGGCACCACCGAACTACCCAGAATAACTGGAGGCTTTTCAATATCCTGGCGCTGTCGTTTTTGAAAAAGCACGGCTACAAAATTGATGACGATTTGCTGAAAAGCCATCTGCTGTGGGTCGCTTCCTACCATGCCGGAAACGGCTGGTTCCTTGAACAAAGCTACAATTACTACACAATCAGCCTGTTCGTCGTTTACGGGACCATCTGGAACCGGAATTTCGGGGACGAGAACTATCCTGAAATAGCGGCTGCAATTGAAAAAGCCGCCCACGAACTGATGAAAACCTATATGAACTTTTTTGCCAGGGACGGTTATATCAATATGTGGGCGAGAAGCATATGCTACCGGCTCTGGATATCGGGGGGGTTCCCGATATCCTTCATGCTCAAGGATCCGCATCCGCTCGAACCCGGCTGGGCACGAAGGCTGTGTTCGGGATCGCTTCTTCAATTTACAGCGCGTGAGGATTTCTACGAAAACGATATCCCGAGCCTCGGTTTTTACCCTCACCGGGAGTACATGTTGCAGCCCTACAGCTGTCCCGCCAGCCCATTCATCATGTTCATGCCCTTCCTGGCCCTTGCGCTCCCGGAAAATTCGCCATTCTGGACCGCACCGGAGAATGACGGCGACTGGGAAAAACTTGGCACCAATTCGAGCAGGACAATCCTTGATAGGCCGGGATTGGTTCTCGTAAATCATGGAAAATCGGGAACATCGGAAATTATTCCGGGCAAGGCCTACGACGAGGATCACAATTATAACAAGCTGACCTACAACACCCATTTCCTCTGGGAAGACCATAATCCTGAGGGCGGGACCGCCATGGAGTACTCCTTCAGGAGCCTCGACCCGAGGGATGTCGGCGGCAGTGACGCCATTTTTTACCTCGGCCTGGCAGCGTCATCGGTGAAGCCCGAAGCAGCTTTTTCCAAGTTCAGCACTCCGCAGTCGATTCTCTACAACGGGGTTCGCAATAACGTGCTCTACCGCCAGCTCATCATGCGCAAACCCCCGAATAACGGTTGCGGCTATCTGATCGACCTTGCCGAAATAACCGTGCCGGGCGGCGTCATCCGCGTCGACAGGAGCAGGCTGGCCTTCGAGCATGAGCTGACGCTCGGGCATTACGGCCTGCCCCATATAGACGGAAAGAAGGCCGTCGTGACGGAAACCTCGGATTCCCTGCGGCAGGTTATCACGGCATCCATAGAAGGCAGACAGGTCGCCCTGCTGGCGTATCACGGCTGGGATTCGCTGAAAAGCCTGTCGCACCGGGGCCGGAACGCCGAAGCGGATGAGAGCACGGTCGTTTACGCTTACCGGAAGCGGACCTCGAAAAACCCACCCCTGGAGCTCATGATTACCGTCCTGCTCCATAAAACCGACGATTCCCGGTGGACCGACGATGAACTTTCCCCCATAGAAAGCATAAAGATATTCGATATCGCTCCATCGGGATCGGTGCTGGGAGCGGAGCTGACCTTGTCGGGAGGAAAAAAACAAATGATAGACTTTTATGAAATAGACGGGTTCAAGTCGTGCTGAGCCGGGACGGATAACCGCCGCGACCCGGAGAGGCCTTAACGCGGCCCGTGTACGGATGCTTTATAGCATGATCTCATGGCGTATCTGAATGGTTGTACGGCGAGTTGTCGCATGCTCAATCTCCGCAGCTGTAATTTCATCGAGCCATCTGCCTCCCCGGCAGGAAAACCCGTATTTGAAAAATTGCTTGCAGGGTGAAATCATGCAATAGTATATTGCATGATGGATGCACCGGAAGGTGCAAAATTGAACAATTTCCGATTGTGTCAAAGGACAAGCCGCAGAAACTAAATCCCGGGAAGCCCGCCGCTTGCGGAGGGCTTGCTTCAATTAACCTCGGAGGAAACCATGGGAACAGTGTCCGACCTTTCGAAAAAGACCCACCCTCTCTGCAAGGTATTCTTTTCCTTCCTCGGAATAGGATCGCTCGCGTGGTTCCTTGTCCGGGTCATCCCCAGGCCCAGCCGTGCCGCCTATCCCTGCATGCGCGTCGCGGCGCCCATAGCTTCAACGTTTGTCCTCTGGCTTCTCGGGATCGGAACTTCATTTCTTTTCCTGAAACGGGCGCGCGAATATGTTCGCCGATCGCGCTATATCCTTGCCCTGGCTGCACTCGCGGCCGGCGGCATCGCCGGAGGGACCTTTATTTCCACGCCTCATTCCCGGGCCTGTGCCGCGGTGACCCCCAATGCACCGGTCGGCACCGCAAAGGGTGCGAAGCCGGGGAGGGTGGTGTGGGTATATGATTCCGCAGCCTCCAATTGGCTCGGTATTGGAAACGGTCACTGGTGGCTCCACACGAATCAACGGGTCGTCGACACCATGCTGTCGCATACGCTATGCCAGCTCAGCGGCAAAACGAATGATTCGGCGGCGTGGGATACCCTGTTCCGCTATTTCAATGTCCAGCATGGCCGGGGCAGCAAGGGTTATACAAAAGGAGAGAAAATCGCCGTCAAGGTGAATATGACGATGGGGAGCCATAATCCGGGCTGGTGCAATGTCGATACGGCCACTTATTCTCTCTCGAAAGAACTTGAATTTGTGGAAACATCGCCCCAGGTCGTGCACGCACTGCTCCAGGAGCTTGTCAATGTCGTGGGGGCCAACCAGGCCGATATTTCGATCGGGGATCCGTCGGCGTATTATCCCAATGAATTTTACGACTCCTGCCACGCCGCATTTCCCAATGTTAAATATGTCGATTACGGCGGCAAATTCGGACGTACCAGGGTTACCTTTTCCGATACGCCTTTTTACTGGAGTTGCAGGCCGACCGGGGTGGCGCAGGATTTCGTGCCTGCCCACTATGTTCAGGCGACGTACGTCATCAACCTGGGCCCCATGAAGTCGCATCTGGGAGCGGGAATAACCATTTGTGCAAAGAATAATTACGGATCCCTGATCCGCCTGCCGACCGACAGCGGCTATTACAGCCTGCACCAGACGCTGGCCTACATCGACTCGCAGATGGGGCAATACCGTGCCGTGGTCGATCTCATGGGGGAGAGGCATTTAGGGGGGAAGACGCTCCTGTATCTCGTCGATGGAATTTATGAACAAAACCACAATAACGATACGGCGCCGCACAAATGGGCTGCGCCGCCGTTTAACGGAGGCTGGACCTGCAGCCTTTTTGCCTCGCAGGATCCGGTGGCAATCGAATGCGTCCTGTTCGACCTGCTCCAGCTCGACAGCGATCCCTATAATTATCCGGCGATTCCAGGGGCTCCCGACTATCTCAATGAGGCGGCGCAGGCGAATAATCCCCCATCCGGCACCTTTTACGATCCGAACCACGCCACCGCTACCTCCCGGCTTGCAAACCTCGGCGTCTGCGAGCACTGGGATAACGGCACCGACAGGAAATATTCCCGCAACCTGAGCACATCCGGTACCGGCATCGAACTCATTTACCTTCACGAGCTGACCGCCGTGAGGTCCGGGAGCCTTACCGGTGCAGCCCATCAGGGATTCTCTCTCCAGGCGGTTCCCGGTACGTCGACGCTGCAATTTTTGATCCCTTCGAAAGGGCAGGTCAGCCTGGATCTTCTTGACATGAATGGCAGGGTGGCGGAGAAGCTCGTCGATGCGGAAATGACTGCCGGGATGCATCGGGTGAGCCTGGCCGCGGCCGGATCGAAGCAAAGAACCCCTGCATCCGGAGCATATATCGCCGCTCTTTACAGTAAAGACGGCGGATCGCTGAAACTCGTTTCGACTTGCCCGGTGAGCCTGGTGAGGAAATAGGATAGTACCTGGCAGTTCAACAGTAATATCTCAAAAAGCCGTTCGTGCTGAGCCCGTCGAACCATAATCGGGTGAATATCCGGTGTTCGCCCCTCGACAGGCACAGGGCGAACGGTTCTCGCAGGAGATTATACTCATGGCCTGATTGGTAAATGCTGCCTGAGCAATACCCGTTACATTAAAAAGGGCAATCGCTTCAATCCAACAGAAGCGATTGCCCTTTTTAGTTAAGGAAGTGCAGGTCGAAAGCAGATTAGAAAACGACAACCTTTCCGGTTACGCGCCTTCCCCCCATCTCCGCAATGACCAGGTAGGAACCTTTGCCGAGCCCCTGCCGTAAATCGACCGAGCGGGACATCATGGAAAATTTTCTGGCCAGCCGCCCGTTGATGTTACAGATTGATACGGAAACCGGAGTCCTGCTGCCGGTGTTAAGCTGCAGGGTCGATCCATGGATACTCATGAATTCAGGCACAACCGCCGACCCGAGCGTTTTCACGCCTGCCGCTCCAAAGGGAAGTATAGGCCTGTTGTAAAACGTGCAGAGCGGAATGCCCGAACTGTCGGAAACTGCGGTCAACCGCAGGGGAGGGGCCGTATTGGCACTATAATAATTCCAGGTGCTGCCGTAGCCGACCGTCAGGGAGTCGGGCACCGGGGTTGTCAGCGTGATGACAACCTTGTCGGTACCGAGGGTATCGACCGAGCTGAGCTTCAGGAGCATCGGCGGGGTCCGGCCTTCGGTATCGTCATAGGCAAAGGCCAGGGAATCATTGTTATTGAATGCATTCGGCTTCATCACATAAAAGCCAAGATGGTTCGGGTCGGCCGGATTCGTGATCCTGCCGGTGACATTCTCGAACTGCACGACGACCTGGGAACGAGCCGAGTCAAGGAACCAGGCCTGTTTGAATAAGGGACCGGACGGCTGGTAGGGCGCCAGGTTGCTGTAGTGAACATTGATCATGCGTGCTGCGCACCGCGGCCCGAGTATGGCCTGAGATGCCTGGCTTATGTGAAGACCGGCGGCATCCCAGATCGGGGCGGTACCGGTGTAGGCATCGGTCCGGCCGACGAGCTCCTGCCGGTCGCGGATAATGACCCAGTGCATCTGGCGTGTTGCGCTGACCGCGAAGGTACCGGTACCCGACCAGCTTTCGAGCTGGACATCGCAGACAGGCAGGCGCGGATTGTTGGTTAAAGTCCGGAGGGGCTTGAGAATAACGGTATCGAACTTTGTCTGAAACACCAGTGCGGAGTCATCGGGATCTTCCGCCTCGCCCTGATACCACAGGAAACCGGCGATCTTCCAATTGCAGACCGTGGGCATAAACTTCTTCACATCGAGGAAAAACGAGGTATCCCATTCATTGAGCGAGCTGCCTCCCGCGGAACCTTCCACAATGCCGATCGGCACGCCGGTAACGGTAAAGATTTTATTGCCGAAGGCCATGCTGGGGCCATTGGTGGTGCCGACTCCCCAATGGCTGGTGTCGGCACGGGTATACGGAACTGCGCCGGGATTGCCTTCGTAAAAAATTTGCCGGATATGGAGGTGCGTGGGATTGGGGTTGGTAGTCGAACTTCCCGCAACCTGCAAATTCGATTGGCCGCAGACAAGCCAGATATCGCCAACCAGGATATGCGGTACCACCGCGGTACTGTCGGTAACCGTGCCGCTGCCGTTCACGGCCTTGAACTGAGCCCCATATTCGCCCCCGACCGGCAAGCCCGAAAGCGTTGCACTCCAGGTGGTGCCGCTTACGCTGGTGGGGACCGCTACCCATGAAAACGGGCTGATCGCGGTGCCGGCAGTCTGGCTGGTGAGATTAAACAGGATGGTATCGGTCCCCGACCTGCAGGTTCCGGTGGCGGTATAGGTCGCGGTAGAGGAAGTCGAATCCCGCTGGATCACCTGGTACTGCAGGAGATTCGAGACGGTTAGCTGGGCCTGTGCAGGACACAGGCAGGCCGCAGCAATGAATGCCATGGATATCATGCCTGAAGCTGAACATCGTTTCATAGGGTGTTCCTCCTCCCGAAAATGGTGTGAAGGCAATATACTTATTCGAATTTATTAAAGCAAAGCGGAAGTATTAAGCGGTTATATTGCTATTAATATATAACTAACTGATATTTATTAAGATAAGTATGGTTACAGTATTTTTCGGTTTGCCGGCAAAGGTACTGTTTTCCTGCCTCCAATTCTATCATAATATAAGCGGATCAGGAAATGCAGATGGGGAGGACCACTTATATGAAATCATGATAATCCCGGCAAGACTAGAAATCATCCTATCTCAAAATAAACGAATATTTGGAACATACCTGAACAGAGGCAAAATCGCGTGGTACAGTCGTTATAAAAGAGATTGAAAACCTGACCCATCTGGAGTATTTTCCAACCACCGGAGCTGCTCCCGTCTGAACCCTGTTGTTGTTCAGATTCTGTGGCGACATGCAGGCCGGATCTTCGTGTTGTCAGGAATCAATAAAGCACGGTTTTTTGTCCTTGCAGAAATCACATCCCGATTCTCATTCTTCCGGAGCCCGCCATGTCGCACGATATTCCCGTTCTCTTTGTCCAGGAACGTACTCTCGCAATGGCATACGAGAAAGCGCTCACCACTCTTTACCGCGACGGTTGCCGGCTGCGCACGCAGTACGACAAACCGGGCGACCCGCTCAGTATCGATTCCACCATGAACATCACCATTTTCCAGCCGTGGGCCGACCCCATGATTCACAAGGCCTTCCCCGGCGGCATTGAGAACCTCAAGGAATACGTTATGGAGCTTATGGGGGCGAAAGACCACTGGGTGAAAAATATGAACGACCCCAATGACACGCGGTGGGAATATACCTACCACGGCCGCCTCGCGGAGTATGGTAAATGGAAAGAGCTGCACGACGGCAAGTCGGTGGAAACCGGCCCGTTCAGGATTGACCAGATAAGCGAAGTTGTTGACAAACTCTGCGCTCAGCCGTTTACGCGGCAGGCCCAGATGATCACCTGGATGCCGAGCCTCGATTTCGATTGCTTCGATCCGCCCTGCCTGCAGTCGCTGTGGTATCGCATCATCGAGGACGACGACGGAACCTACTGGCTCAACTGCAACGTGCGTTTCCGGAGCAACGACGCCTGGGGTGCGAATTTCATGAATATGTTCGGCTTTACGCAATTCAACCGGCATGCCATTGCCGATGCCGTGGCGAAGCGCACCGGAAGGCGGGTCGAGCTCGGCCGCATGAACTGGCACGCCGACTCATGGCATATTTACGGCAAGGATATCGCCGATGCAAAGCAGCGGATGTTCGACCGGATAGGGCACATGACGCTTGAGGAGCGTACCTACAATTTCCACGATGATTTCATACGGGAAATGTACGACGGCGCCGAGTCTATGGTGCGGGAAAAAATCGCCGAGTATGACCGGACACACTAAAGGTGCCCGAATTAATCGCTTCTATTGACGCCGGGCGCACCGGAAGCCATCGTTGGCATACCCGCTGGTCGGGTCTCCGGCATATCTGCCGGCAGAACGCAGGTTAATGCCGGAGTAAAAGGCGTCCACGCCCCAGGAGCCCCCGCGCAAGACATCGGACACCCCGGTGGCCGGACCGGCAGGATTGGTTTGCGCTGCCGCGCCGTAGTTTCCATAATAATCGTTGCACATCTCCCAGACATTCCCGACAATATCATAAAGCCCGAATGCATTGGGAAATTTCATTGCTACCGGCTGCGTTGTCGAGTCGTCGTTTTTCGCATACCACGCATATTTGCCGATGGCGGTGAGGCTTGAGTCATCGCCCCAGAAATACCAGGTCGTTGTCCCCGCCCGGCATGCGTATTCCCATTCCGCCTCAGTCGGCAGCCGGTAGCCGCTCCTGGTAAGATCCCAGGAAATATTGGCGAGATTCGAGCACGTTGTCCCGTACATGGTTAAACCGGTATACGAATATACCGTATCAAAGCCATCCTTCTTGCTCCGCGCGTTACAAAACAAAACAGCATCGAACCAGCTGACGCTTTCAACCGGTCGAAGGCTGTCTCCCGGAAAGCTTGCCGGATTATAACCCATGATCTGCTGGAAACTTGCCTGGGTAACCGGGGTGGTATCTATATAGAATGCCGACACGGTAACCTTGTGCGGGGGCTGGGCTCCCGGGTCGCAAAGTGAATCGTTGCTGCCCATGGTATACGTGCCCCCGGGAAGCAGGACCATTGCGCCGGAATGAGGAAGTTTCCCGATTCCCCCGGGACTTGTCGGGGTGCTACCGGTGCATCCCCCGATGAAGAGCACAGCAGCCGTAGCAAATAACCCTATTCCGATCTTCATCGCGGCGGACCTCCGGTTGCAGATCAATTTAAAACGCAGACAGCAGAGTGGTCCATCTGCAGAAAGTGGTAATATACCTCTGCGGGAATCCGGCATCAATAAAAAAATCGGCACGCCTTTCAGGGCCATGGTGCATACAGGTCTTCCGGTGATTTTATGGGGCATCGGGATCAGGGCCGGAATTGCAAGCGCGATCATTTCCATGGCCGGCTTATTTGTCACGCTGCAGATGTCCCCCGGCCGGCCCGTAAATTATTTCTCAGGAGAACCTCTTTAAAAGGGAGTCGTAATGAAAAAGATCGCAATGCTGGTCGGCAGTCTCAGAAAGGAATCGTTCAGCCGAAAGGCGGCAGAATCGCTTATTGCTCTCGCACCGGAATCACTGAAGCTCGCTATCGTAGAAATTGCTGAGCTTCAGATGTACAACCAGGACCTCGATGAAAATCCGCCGGTTACCTGGACGTCGTTTCGTGACAAGATCCGGGAGTACGATGGTTTCATTTTCGTTACACCGGAATATAACCGGTCCGTCCCCGCGGTACTCAAGAACGCCCTCGATGTAGGCTCCCGGCCTTACGGGAAAAGTGTATGGAATGGAAAACCCGGTGCTGTGGTCAGCGTATCGCCCGGCCCTATCGGCGGCTTCGGGGCGAATCACCACCTGAGGCAAACGCTCGCCTATCTCAATGTTCCCGCCATGGCACAACCCGAGGCCTATGTCGGGGGCGCTGCAGCCCTGGTTGACGCCGAGGGAATGATTGCCGATGAATCAAGGCGTTCGTCCCTGCGGAAGTTCCTCATTGAGTTCGAAGCCTGGGTTGGGAGGAACGCCGACTGACGGGACGGCAGGCTTTCGGCTTCACGGCATATCGGCACGCCTGGAATCAATTCACCAGATCGAGGATGCTGCCCGGCTCTATCTCCTGCGCCGGAAGCAAGATCGGCAAATTCTTTTCAGCGATAAATTGTTGGATTTTAAATATATCCGGCCATAAGTGCCATAGAACACCCGTAATCAGTATGAGAGGATACGGAACGAACATCGAAAGGGGTCTTTTATGACGAAGCTTCGATATTCCATGGGTGTTGCACTCATAGCCGCCTGCCTGGCACTCCCGTCTTTCAGCCAGACCACCAGGGATGAGGGTTATTCGCATGACAGTGTTTTTTTGAATGATGGCCAGGTTGTCACCGGAACCATTATCGAAGATCATCCGGGGTTAAGCCCGAAATCAATGTTGAAAATCCAGGTCGCCCCGAATGATGTTCGATTAATTCACTACAGCACCATTGCCGTAATCAGGCGGGGTTCGAGATCGGGTGGTTAATCCCTGCAGTGCAGGGGGGGCTTATAGTCTGGCATTTGATTTGCTTGGGATTGTAAGTCAAAGCAGAATGCAAAATTGCCGCGACTTATTCCGTGGAAGGGCGGGGAATAATTTACAGGGAGGTTTAGAATGATTAAAAAGGTATTGACAGGTATTGCAATCCTCGTCGTCGGCTTCCTGGTTTTTGTTGCTGTAAAGCCGGGGGAATTTACGATTTCCCGTTCGATTCTCATTAACACGCCGGCGAGCACGGCCTTTGATCTCGTAAACGATTTTCACAAGATGCAGGAGTGGTCTCCCTTCATGAAAATGGATTCGACCGCAGCAATAGATTTCTTTGGCTCCGCTTCCGGGACAGGAGCAGGCTATTCCTGGGACGGGAGCGGGAGGACCGGCCAGGGGCGAATGACTATCGTCGACAGCCGCGAAAACGAATTAATCGGTATCAACCTTGAATTTTCCAGGCCGTTTAAAGCGGTAAACAGCGTTGAATTCAAGTTTGAACCAAGGGGAGATCAAACCAAGGTTACCTGGAGCATGTCGGGCCATAACACCTTTGTCCCCAAGGCTTTCTCGACGATTTTTAATATGGATAAAATGGTGGGTAGTGAGTTTGAAAAAGGTCTTGCGGCGATGAAGGCGATTGCAGAGGGAAAAAATAAGGGTTGATGGATGCCGACCGGCTAACCTGTCTTTCATTCAAGGAGGATTGATGAATCTCACTGAAAAACCCGATATTGTCACACGGCCCGATATGCACTATGTTTACATCGAAAAGATGGGGCAGTTTTCCGAGACTGCGCCGGGGGCGTGGGAAAGCCTGTTTAAACTCGTTCCGGAAATATCAAAAAACAATACCATTACCGGATACCTTTCACTGTACAAGATTAAACCGGATATGATTTATCGCGCCGGTGTTTCGATTGCCGCGCCGGCACTGCAATTGCCTGATGGGCTTGCGTACACCATTTCCAGAGGTGGCACGTACTATCGTTTTATCCTGACCGGACCCTATTCCGACCTGCCGGAGGCATCGGGTCGGGTATTCGAATTAGTTGCGGCGAGAAATATCAAAATGCGTGACGACTTCTGTATTGAAAATTATACGAGCGATCCTGAAACAACACCCGAAGACAAGTATGTAACGGAAATTCTCATTCCGACAAAATAAGCTGAATCCTTTACCTCTATGGTGGGGGAACCGCCTATGGCGGTTTCCCCCGGTCGGAGCCGCGCAAAGCCGCGTCTCCGACTCACCCCTTCCTGCGGAATTGGAATCCGGCTCAGCCATCCAAAAGCATTTCAATTTAATAAAAATTCATTTAGAGTAACTTAAATCCCTTTTATCGTGAAATTCCTACTTGATTTCCCCGCTCAAAAAACAGAACCTGAAACTTAAACCGGGACTGCCTCTGAAAAGATCTCCTCCAGAGCCTCTATATTCCTGACTTCATCACCGCCTTCAACAATGATCTCGACTTCACTGCCTTTCGGAGCACCGAGTACCAGCAGCTCGATAATCGACGTCCCCTTTGCCCTGACGCTACCCTTCCGTATCGTAACTGCCGAATCGAACCCTTTGCACATCTGAGACACCTTTGCTGCGATTCGAGCATGGAGGCCAAGCTCATTTCTTATCGTTACTTTCTTATATATCATCGGGCCACTCCTCCATCGGGCTCCCCACTCTTCAGGTCCCCTAAAAATTAAAATCCCCTCCCTCTTTCATTAAAGAATACGATCTGTCACCAGCCAAATTTGGGTCAGCAAGCGAACAGTTGGGACCTGTGGCGATTGTGCAAATTAAAACCGGTGCAATAAATATCCCCCTCGCTGCGAACTTTTCTTGATTATGCAAATCGGCTATGCTATCTTTATCGAGTGATCCGGTTTGAACCTATGAAAATTATTGCCTTAATAACCACGCTTCTTATGGCAGGGACGTCGCCGGGCCTGTATGCGGCAGTATCCTGCGAACGAGCCGCGCCATCAATCGGCAGTGCTGCCCATAACCCGTGCTGTTGTTCCGGCAAGGCGTGCTGCTGCTGCATGGGCGGCATGAACAAGAAGGCAGAATCCGGTTCTCACGCAACAAATCACCGCGGAAGATGTTCCAACCCCTTCTGCTCAGCCGCGTCTGCGGCTCCGCTTCAGGGCAGCGCGGTTATCAGCTCGAGTCCCGAATATCTTGCTTCTTCCGGTTTTCGTTTCCATCGCCTATGCTCCCTGGGCCGGTACTTCCGATCATTCCCGCGGAATGCCGGTGAACTGCTCCCCGCCGACCTCACGGTCCCGGCTCTGCCCTCCTCTTCGCATTTGACAACTTCACTGCTTCCTGGCCTGATGGTGTGTCATTGGTTTTCTCCAATGGGCGCTATCCCGGCTCTTGATTATTGATTAATTTTCCGAGCATTATTTGTCCTTTTTTATAAAATTGCATAGCGAGAGCTATAGAGCATAACCCTATACTGCCGGAGGTTTTCCATGGCATTGCCGCTTTTTCGTACAATTCTTCCTATCCTGGCCGTTTCCGTCACTTTTACCCGGAGCCCCGTGCAAGGCGCCTCCCTGCCGGGCGACACCCTTGCACCGCACCACGAATCCGTGGTACAGGCGCCCTCAAAGAAAATTAAGCAGCCAAAAGCCTCAGCGACAGTCAGGCTCAAGCCGCAATCGACCTGCCCGGTGCTCGGAGGCCCTGTCAATAAGGACCTTTATGTCGACTATCAGGGAAAACGGATCTACGTTTGCTGTGCAGGTTGCATCGATGAGGTAAAAAAGGACCCGGCAAAATACATAGACAAACTCAGGAAGTCGGGGGAGTCGGTCGCAATTATCGACTCGGCGAAGGCAAAACAAGCCCGGCAACCTTCGAAAAAAACCTCCGGAACGAAAGATTCCGGCATGGGTTCCATGAAGATGTAACCGGCGACGGGAAGGGAGAACATATGGATCACAATGTCGCTTCGGGAGGCTCTTTCAAGGGGCTTTCCATGTTCTGCCGGAAAGCGCCGCCATGGCAATGGCTTTGCCTTGGGGTCCTCCTGGCGACCGAGCCTCAGGCGCAATTAATCGCCGGTTCCGATTCCGGAGGCGCGGTTTTTACCGCGCGCCTCAGGGGGCTGGTCGCCGAAGCACGCGCCGATAATCCGCAGATCAAGGCTGCGGTAAACCGGGTTGAGGCGATGAAGGCTTCGATCGACTACGATAAGAGCCTCGATCCGCCGCAAGTGGCGGTCGAATCGTATCAGACGCCGATTGCTTCGTTTCCGGACCCGCTCAAGAACTACCGGGAGATCGATTATTCTATTCAGCAGATGCTGCCGTTTCCGGGCAAGCTCTCCTCCATGGCAGCGGCGGCAGGCAACCGGATGGAAATGATCGGCCAGGACAAGCGCACCCTGGAACAAAATCTTGTCCGGGAGGTCAAGTCGGCATTCTTTGAGCTCTACCTTATTGACCGGCGAATGGAAATCATCGCCGATAACCGGACCATCATGAAGAGTTTTGTCGAAATTGCGCGCAAGCGGTACGAGGTGGGGATGGGCATGCAGTCCGACATCCTGCGCGGCCAGACCGAAATATCAACCCTGGCCAGTGACGAGCTGGTCCTCACCCAGGACAGGAGATCAACCGAGGCAACTATCAACGCCCTGTGCAATCAAGAGGCGGGGAGGAGTATACCCTTCATACCCGCGATCCTCCCGGCACCGGTAAATTTTAACCCGGATACGGTTTTACTCCTTGCAGAGGCAAACCGGCCGGAATTCTCCTCCCTGCGCTTTGCAGTCAGCATGCAGAAGAACGATCTCATCGCCGCCCGCCGCGGGTTCCTCCCGGATTTCATGGTCCGCGGAACGTACAAACAGATGAGCGGCATTCCGGACGACTGGGCGCTCATGGTCGGTGTATCGGTGCCCATCGCCCCCTGGTCGTACGGCAAATATACCGCTGCGGTCGATAGGGCCGGCTTCACCGTGCAGGAGTCGGAGCGGGAGTATGACGATATGAAGAACATGGTCCAGTCGCAGGTTCAGGATGCTCTTGCCAGGGTAACCTCTGCACAGGAGAGGATCCACCTTTACGGGTCGACCGTTATTCCTCAGGCGCACCAGACGCTGCAATCAGTTGAGGACGCCTATCAGAGCGGCAAAATCGATTTCCTGGCTCTCATCGATGCCCACCACCTTGTTCGCTCTTCGGAACAGGATTACCATATAGCGGTTGTGAACCTGCTTGCCGGTGAGGCTGACCTGGAGAGGGCGGTGGGCGTGAGTATCGAAGGGTTGGGAGGAAGGAAAGAAGGGACAGAGTGACAAAGTTAAAGGATGAGGGATGAAGAAGGCAAATGCAGGTAAAAAGGGCAATGAGGCGGCCCAGGGGAGAAAGATCTATGATAAATAAATTCACCATTATAGGAGCATTGCTCGGGCTTGCCGTTATCGGCGAAACCGGAGCCCTGATCATGCTCCATGAGCTGCACCATCGGCAGGCGGTGACCGGGACCGCCGTGAAAAAAACCATGTACCACTGCCCCATGCATCCGAACTATTTCTCCGATACACCCGGCACCTGCCCGATTTGCGGCATGAAACTTGTGCCGGTAAACGGCGCTGCGCCGGACCTCGAAGCCGGGGTGGTGAAGATCGATCCGACGGTCGAGCAGAATATCGGGGTCACTACCGAGACCGCGACCATTCGCGACCTCACCAGGGACATCAGGGCGTCGACCACCATCGAGCTCAATGAAACCGCGATAAGCAACGTCAATACCAAGGTCATGGGCTGGGTCGATAAGCTGTATGTCGATTTTACCGGCCAGCGGGTGAACAAGGGTCAGCCGCTCTTGACAATTTACAGCCCGGATCTGGTCAGCACGCAGGAGGAGTATCTCCAGGCTCTGCAGTATCGGAATAATCTTTCGGCGGGATCCTCCGAAGCCGGGCAGGGCGCGCTTGATTTAGTTGAAAGCAGCAGGCGACGTCTCCTTAACTGGGACATTTCCGAGGCGCAAATCGATGCCGTCGCGAAGAGCGGCATCCCGCAGAAGACCATGACCATCTATTCGCCGGCCGGGGGCGTTGTGCTCGAGAAAACGGTGCAGGCAGGCCAGAATGTGACCCCCGGCATGGAGCTCTATAAAATAGGCGATCTCTCGACCGTCTGGGCAGTTGCCAACGTCTACCAGGAAGATCTTCCGTTTATAAAAATCGGGACCGGAGCGGTGGTTGAACGTGCCCTCCGCGATGGAAAAGAGTTCTCCGGCAAGGTCGAATTCATTGCACCGGTTCTCGATTCGGCCACCAGGACCGCGGAGGTGCGCATCGGCATCCGGAATACGCCCGATTTTATCCTGAAACCCCGGATGTTTGCAAATGTACGGATTCTTTCTCCGGCTGCGCTTCAGGCGCTCTCCGTTTCGCAGCAGGCAATATTGCATACAGGAAAGCGAAATGTTGCCATTATCGCGCTCGGGAACGGCCGATTCAGGCCGCAGGAGGTACGGCTCGGCGTGAGCGCAAACGGCTTTACGCAGATTATCTCCGGGCTTTCGGCCGGGGATAGCATTGTTACCTCATCACAATTTCTCATCGATGCCGAATCGAACCTGAAGCAGGCAATCGGGGCAATGGGCGGCGGGTTGGTCCCCGCCGGGTCGGAAGGGTCGGACAGCGCGCGCCGCTGAGGCGCCGTACACTCCATTGGCAAACGGGACAAACGATATGCTTGAAAAAATTATTGCATGGTCGATAAAAAACAGGCTTCTCGTGATTTTACTCACGGTGTTCGCCGTCGGGGCCGGGTTGTGGGCGGTTTTGACCACGCCGGTCGATGCCATCCCGGACTTAAGCGATGTGCAGGTCATCGTCTATACCGATTTCAAGGGACAGTCGCCGCGCATCGTGGAAGACCAGGTGACCTATCCCCTGACGACGTCGCTGCTTTCGGTGCCGGGAGCAAAGGTCGTCCGGGGCTACTCGTTTTTCGGGTATTCGCTTGTCTATATCATCTTCAGGGACGGGACCGATATCTACTGGGCGCGGAGCCGGGTGCTTGAGTATCTCAATTACGCGCAGAAACGCCTGCCCGCCGGTATCGTGCCGACCCTCGGCCCGGATGCCACCGGCGTCGGCTGGGTTTACGAGTACGCCCTTACCTCGGACAAGCGTTCCCTGCAGGAACTCAGGTCGTACCAGGACTGGTATCTCAAGTACGGCCTTGCGACCGTCGACGGGGTGTCCGAGGTTGCGAGCATCGGCGGGTATGTAAAGCAGTACCAGGTGACCGTGGATCCGGCGCGTCTCCAGGCGTACGGCTTACCGCTGCGCGCTGTCGAGGCGGCGATTAAAAATGCCAACAGCGACATGGGCGGCGAGGTCATCGAACTAGCCGAAACGGAGTTCATGATCCGGGGGCTCGGCTACATCAAATCGATTGACGATATCAAAAACATCCCGGTGACCGCCGACATGGCGCACGGCGTCGCGGTCCGCATCGGGGATATCGCCGATGTTGGTATTGGGCCCGAGATGCGGCGCGGCGTCGCCGAGCTTGACGGGCAAGGCGAAGTCGCCGGGGGGATCGTGATCATGCGCTACGGCGAAAACGCACAGAAGGTTATTGCCGCGGTTAAGAGGAAACTCGAAGTCCTCGGGGCCGGGCTTCCACCCGATGTAAAGATTATCCCGACCTACGACCGCTCCGCGCTCATCGATCGCGCCATCGAAAACCTTCGCAGCAAGCTCTTCGAGGAGATCCTCATCGTCGCCTTTGTCTGCCTCCTCTTCCTCGGCCATGCCCGAAGCGCAATGGTGGCGGTTTTTACGCTGCCTGCCGCGGTGCTCATGGCATTTCTCATCATGCGGCTGCAGGGCCTCAGCGCGAACATCATGTCGCTCGGCGGCATCGCCATTGCGATAGGCGCCATGGTGGATGCGGCGATCATCATGATCGAAAATGCGCATAAGCACCTCGAAGCGGAGAGCGCGAAACCTCCCGGAGAACGGCTGCCGCACTGGGAGGTGATCCTGCAGGCTTCCCGGGAGGTCGGACCCACCCTCTTCTGGTCGCTCCTGGTCATTACGGTTTCCTTTATTCCCATCTTTACCCTCGAAGAGCAGGAGGGGCGGCTGTTCAAACCGCTTGCCTTTACGAAGACCTATTCCATGGCCGCTGCCGCGATCCTCGCGGTTACCATCGTGCCGGTGCTCATGGGGTTCTTCATCCGGGGCCGCATCCGGCCCGAACGCAGCAACCCGCTCAACCGATTCCTCATGGCGGTCTACCATCCGGTAGTGAAGTTCGTCATCGGACGGCCGAAAACCGTTATTCTTGCGGCAATTGCGGTTGTCGCAGTAACGGTGATACCCTTCACGCACCTGGGATCCGAATTCATGCCGCCGCTCTATGAGGGCGACCTGCTCTATATGCCCACCACGCTGCCGGGCGTATCAATTACCAGGGCAAAGGAGCTCCTGCAGCAGACCGACAAGATCATCAAATCCTTCCCCGAGGTAGAGCGGGTGTTCGGGAAGGCCGGACGGGCCGAAACCGCCACCGATCCGGCGGGGCTTGACATGCTCGAAACTGTCATCATGCTCAGGCCGGAATCGGCCTGGCCCCGGGGGATGACGCCCGAAAAGCTCATCGAACAGCTCGATGCGGCGATACAATTTCCGGGCCTCACCAACGCCTGGACCATGCCTATCAAAACCAGAACCGATATGCTCTCCACCGGCATCAGAACGCCGGTCGGGATAAAAATATCCGGGGCGAACCTTGACACGCTCCAGATGCTCGGCAGGCAGGTTGAAGCTGTCATGCGGACCGTTCCGTATACGGCTTCTGCCTTTGCGGAACGCGCGGTCGGGGGCAACTACCTCGACATAAAAATCGACCGCGAAAGGAGCGGCAGGTACGGCCTCAATATCGACGACGTGCAGTCGGTCATCCAGACGGCCATGGGCGGCATGAGCGTCACGACGACCGTAGAAGGCCTGGAGCGGTACACCGTCAACCTTCGCTACAGCCGGGAGCTGCGGGAGGATGTCGAATCGCTCAAACAGGTGCTGGTTGCGGCGCCGGACGGACGGCAGATTCCCCTGGGTCAAATCGCCGATTTCGAATTCAGCAGGGGCCCCATGGTAATCCGGAGCGAGGACAGCAGGCCAAACGCCTGGGTGTTCGTCGACATGCGCGGAACCGACATGGGAAGCTATATCAAGCAGGCCCGGAAAATCGTAGCTTCGCAGGTTTCACTGCCCACGGGCTACAGCATCATCTGGAGCGGGCAGTTCGAATATATGGAGCGGAGCCGGAATCGGCTCATGGTAGTCATTCCCATGACCCTCTTCATCATTCTGATCATCATCTTTCTCAATACGAAATCGCTTACCAGAACCGGAATCGTCATGCTCGCGGTGCCGTTTTCGCTTGTCGGGGCGGTGTGGGCGCTGTTTTTCCTGGGCTATAACCTGAGCCTTGCGGTATGGGTAGGGATCATCGCACTCGCAGGGCTCGATGCAGAAACCGGCGTCATCATGCTGCTCTATCTCGACCGGGCTTTCACTTCTGCAAAGGGCAGGGGGGCGATGACACTTGCCGTGCTCCGGGAAGCGATTGACAACGGCGCGGTCAGGCGCGTGCGGCCGAAAGTAATGACCGCCTCGGTGATCGTCGCCGGACTTCTGCCCATCATGTGGAGCCACGGCACCGGGTCGGATGTCATGAAGCGGATAGCGGCGCCCATGGTCGGCGGGGTAATCACGTCGGTGGTCATGGAACTCCTCGTCTATCCGGCGATCTACTACCTGTGGAAAAAGCGGGGTTTGGCTGATCAGCCATCCAAAGGAATTTAAATGCCTTAGTGAGAATGCCGTCCTGGGGTCGAGCATGTTTTAGTTTTGAGAGTCCAGCCGGAGAACTATTTCCCGATTTCGGAGCAGGTTGATGAACATCGCCACGGCGATAACGGCACTTCGCCTCATTTTTGCCCCAATATTTGCCTATGTTTTCATAACCGGCTATGCTGGCGGCCGCTCGCCTGCCTGGATAGTGATCTGCGCCTGCCTGGCGATGCTGGTCGAGGCCAGCGACATGATCGACGGCCGTGTTGCCCGGTCCCGCAACGAGGTCACGGATTTCGGCAAGGTATTCGACCCGGTGGCCGACAGCCTCTCGCGGCAGACCATTTTCCTATCCTTCATGGTTGCCGGCATCATCCCCTGGTGGCTCTACCTGGTGTTTTTCTACCGCGATGCGCTTATTCAGCTGCTGCGCATCATCTGCGCATCGAGCGGGCTCGTTCTTGCGGCACGGGCGTCCGGCAAGACCAAGGCGGTACTTCAGGGAGTAGGAACGTTCGGTGTGCTGACCGTTGTTGCGCTCCAGCGTTACCATCCGGCCTGGATGCCCGCAAAGATCTGGGGGTTCCATCCGGCCTTCTGGGTGATGCTCATCCCGGCAATCTTCACGCTGATTTCAATTGCCGATTATGTCGCGCCGAATGTCGGCCTGATCCGGCAGATGATGGTTAAGCGTACCGGGGAAAATTGAGGGAAGGCTTGAATCTGCCCCTCCTGCAGGTACCAGGGCCTCGCATGATGGCCATGCTCTTCCGGAAACATTGCCCGAAGCTCCTCTTTTCTATTATTTTAAGGTGCCTTTTTGCGGCATAGTCGGCCGCGAGGTCAAATGACGGGCCAGTAACTCAGCGGTAGAGTATCGCTCTTTTAAGGCGAGAGTCCTGGGTCCAAATCCCAGCTGGCTCACCACTTAAAAAGCCTCGAACTCCTTGAAATATAACGAGATCGGGGCTTTTTTAATTTAGCGGTTTTTTCAATGAATCCCCGCTAAAATACCCTGAAATACCCCTGAAAACCGGACGCGTCCGGTTAAAACCGGACACTCGACCGGACACTTTAACCCTTGAGCGTGGTACATTTTTTTGATAAAGGATGTCGGAAAGGTCTAAAGCCGAAAACAGCGGGGACCAACGGCAGGACCGTATACGGTTCCTCTGATGCTCTATGCGGCGTGTAGGAAGGCGGATAAGGCAGAGGACTGATCGAAAGACCGGGGCCGGATTTAAGACTTCAACTGGTGTTGGCTGTCTGCTGGTCGCGGGCGGAGTCACTGTGAGAGAAACCGCAATGCAATGTCCGGTCGGGTCGGACCGAAAAAACGGACCGGACTTGAACGCCTACAGGTCGGCTAAAATAAATCTTTCCGGAATTATGTGACTGAATCTATTTTGCTTATTCGAAGATATAAATACATCGAAAGCAAATGAAAAGCGCAACCCGCATTATTTCTGACATTTTGGATGCTGTACAAAAGAAATTCTTGTATTTAAAATATAATGCTTTTTTAGATATTCTCATAATATTACCATTGAAAGGCTTTTTATGCCTGATGACACCTTTATCACGAACTTCCATATTGCTAAAATAAGGCATTTATCATCTTTCGATATCCCGCTTTCAAAGGCTACAAGACAGCATCTTATTATCACGGGAAGAAATGGTTCAGGCAAGACTTCTCTATTGCTAAGTATTAAGCATTTTTTGCAAAGAATACAGGATCAAGTGTATTCGCAATTCCGCGCAACCAAGATTAGATATAATAATTCGAAAAGCATTATTGAAAATTATCAAAATACTAATAAACCTCTAACCGAATTTGATAAACAATCCTTGCAGGTGAATAAAAACACCATAAACAAAATATACAAACCATTCCTTGAAAGGTATGAATCAGGGGTATTGATTAGTTTTAATGACGACCAAAATATTGAGGATATGTTTATGGAAGGCAATTTTTTAATTGCATTTTTCCCAGCACATCGGCAAGCTATAATGGAAGAGCCTCAATTGGTAGATAAGTTCTTTCCTGAAAAAAAATACCAAATCGATGATAAAGCCAATAATAAATTCTTGCAATATATGGTTAATCTCAAGGCAGACAGGTCTTTCGCGCGAGATGATAATGACATTGAAACAGTGCAAAATATCGATTCTTGGTTTGATAACTTTTCAAACCAATTGAAGCAAATTCTTGAAGAGCCAAAGTTAGAAATTACATTTAATCGCAAGAATTATACTTTCGATCTTAGTTGCCCGAACAGGGAACCGTTTAATTTAAATACCTTGTCTGATGGGTTTTCTGCCGTGCTAAGCATTGTTACAGAATTAATTCTGCGTATGGAACACAGTAAGAAAAGATCTTATGATATTCAAGGAATTGTTCTTATCGATGAAATTGAAACGCACTTACATATCGAACTACAGAAAAAAATATTGCCCTTATTAATATCTCTGTTTCCTCGGATTCAGTTTATTGTTTCTACACATTCACCTTTTGTTTTGAATTCTATTCATAATGCTACGGTATTTGATCTGGAAAAGCGTGAACCAATTGAAGACTTAATGAGGTTTTCTTATGATGTTTTGGTTGAAAATTATTTTGAGTCAGATAAATATTCGGCAATAATAAAAGATAAATACAACCAATTAAAACTACTTTCTGAAAAACCGACACTGACTATTCAGGAACGCGAACAATTTATTGAATTAAAAAATTATTTATCGCAAAAAGCTACAGGCCTAACTCCAGAATTAATGGATTTATTGAATCAAAGTTTACTAATGAAGATAAGATAAATGGTTAATTATATCCGAAGTCTACCTGCGCCTCCTTCGTTAGCAATTCAAAAACAATTGAGAGGCGGAAAATGCACAGAGCAGGATGTTATTAATGCATTAGACGCTGTCTTTAAGGGGAAATGCTATATATGTGAACAGAAGGATCTTACAGCTATTAATGTTGAGCATCTTATATCACATCGAAATGATATTAATCTAAAGTTTGATTGGAATAATTTGTTTTTATCATGTGTTCATTGTAATAATATTAAGCATATCCACTATGACGATATTTTAGATTGCACCAATACTGCGGTGAATGTCGATGAAGTTTTAAAAATGCAGTTTGATTCTGTGGGAAATAATAAGGTTACCTGTACCCCACTTGGAGCTGATCCTTCTATAATAAAAACAGCAGAGCTATTAAATAAAGTGTATGCTGGAGAAACGGCTGAAAAAAAGTTAGAAGCGGGTAACATTAAAAAGAAAATAAATGAAGAAATAATGAGCTTTCGAAAAACATTAGTAGATTTTTACGATGAGCATACAACCGCTCCTGAAAAGTCAATTTATAAACAAAATATAGAAGGTAAATTATTAAATTCCTCTAAATTCGCCTCATTTAAGCGATGGATAGTTCGTGCTATTCCAACATGCCAAACAGATTTCATATGGCCTAATCCTTAATTTTTTCCGATGCACACAAATTGAACCATATCCGCAAATCGCCTCTCCATTTTAGATGCTAATGCAGATTGAAGTCGTGATCGAGAGGAGCAGCGCTGCGCGGTACACCCTTTTTATACTTTTTCCAATAACGGCAAAGCGGATTTTTAATTCTGGCGCTCAACGCGGCGCGTAGGAAGCCGGATAAAGCAGAGGACCGACCGGAAGGACCGGGCCGGATTCCAACCTTTATGGCGATAATTCATCGCGAAACGAAGGAACGGGGTCGCTCAGAGAGATACTTCCCGGAATAATTTCAGGCTGAGCGACTTAGGTAGTTGCCGATCTCCTGAAAAAAGAAACATTTACTCCAAACGAATTTTATTTTTGTTACTCACGATGCCAAATTCCATCTTTGGGGATTTTGCAATGGCCGACAAACTGCATTTCGACATACTCAAATCCAGCATTGATCAATGGAATGCTTGGAGGGACAAAAACAAAACAATAAAACCTAACCTTCATAAAGCTGACCTTCATAAAGCCGACCTTCGGGGAGCCAATCTTCGCTATGTTATATTTCGGGAAGCCCACCTTCAGGAAGCTAACCTTCAGGGTGCCGACATTCAGGAAGCCAAGCTTCAGGAAGCGCACCTTCGGGGAGCCAACCTTAAGGGAGCGAATCTTCAGGGAGCCAACCTTCGTGCTGCCAACCTTCGTGGTGCCTACCTTCGGGAAGTGGACTTTCGCGGGGCATACCTTGAGAGAGCCAACCTACGGAGAGTCAACCTACGGAGGGCAAACCTTGAGGGAGCCAAACTTGAGGGAGCCGACCTTCGGGGAGCCCTCCTTCGAGGAGCCTTCCTTGGTGAAGCCAACCTTGAGGGAACCGACCTTTTGGGTGCCAAACTTGAGCAAGCTGACCTCCGGGGAGCCAAACTTGAAGGAGCGATCCTTCGGGAAGCCGACCTTTTTGGTGCCAAACTTGAGGGAGCCGACCTTCGGGGAGCCAAGCTTGAAGGAGCCAACCTTCGGAGAGCCGATCTTCAGAGGACAGACTTTAGGGGTGCCTACCTTGAGAGAGCCATCCTTGTGAGAGCCGACCTTCGGGGATCAGACCTTCGGGGAACAGACCTTAGGGGGGCATACCTGCGGGGGGCCAACCTCACGGGCTCTGATCTTTCAAGCGCTATATTGATAAAAACTGATCTCTCAGAAGCAATACTTACTGATTGTAACATTTATGGGATATCAGCTTGGGATGTTAAACTTGGGAAAGCCATTCAAAAAGAGCTAATAATAACTCCGGTAAATCGTTCCGTTATTACTGTTGATGATCTTGAAGTTGCGCAGTTTGTTTATTTGATTTTAAATAATACAAAGCTACGAAATGTTATAAATACTATGACCGGTAAGGCGGTATTGCTTCTCGGTCGATTCAAGAACGGTAGGAAAGAAATTCTTGACAGTATGGCTCAATGGCTTCGCGAGCATAATTTTCTCCCAATTATAATGGAATTTGGCAGACCAGAAAACAAGGATTTTACCGAAACGGTAAGGACCCTTGCAGGACTTTGTAAATATGTAATTGCTGATCTTTCTGAACCTATGTCTGTTCCTCTGGAGCTATCTCACACAATTCCATTTTTAAAAATGCCCTTTGTTTCAATTCTTGAGCGTGGGAAGCCGTTATTTTCTATGTTTAATGATTTCAGGGATTACCCTTGGGTGTTACCGGTAATTGAATATGAAAATAAAGACGCATTAATTGCGAGTTTTAAAGAGCAGGTAATTGATGCAGCAGAAAAAAGGATCACCGAATTACTGGATAGCAGGGGAACTAAATAGCCGATTGATGCGGCAAAGGTTCGACCAGGATACCAGGGCCGGAATCCGGGCTTTATGGCGGTCGTTTAGTGGGAAGGAAGGAACCGGGCTGTTACGTGGAAGCTGTTTCAGGCTGTGGAAGACTCTTATTTTTCTCAGCTATTGACTGATTATACATTTCAACAAAATTAACCGGCGATAATAATAAGGGCTGTAATCCAGCTTTCCTCGTTATTTCCGCAACGGTCTCACGCAAAAAAGGATACAATATGGATAGGCAGTTTACCTTGAAAATCTTATCCCTCTTGTTCTCCTCAATGCCAGAAATGTCTTGGTTGAAAACAAATTTACCACTGTATAACAAATCGATTTTGAAGGGCAAAGCGGGACTTTCAATTTTTAAACCCAATAACAGCATTGCAGAAGAACCTGTTATTTCGACTTTGCTCCGAATTTCCGGATACACGGGAATTTCGCCAGTTGGCTGAACCTTCTCGCAGAAAGAAAAAGAAAGGCTGAAAAGGCGAATTTCATTTAAAGTAAAGGTGATTTTTTCCATGTTCAAGCTACCTTTAATGGCTTTTCATCCTGCATATCATCAGCGGCCATAATTGGAACTTGGTAGGTATATGAATAGTCTCTTCGTAGAGGAGAATATTGAGTGATTTCCAAACGGCTCCGAAGCATCGTAGCCTCATCAGAGCCCCTGAGAAGTACAATTAGAGCTTCAGGAAGAGCCCGCAAAATCCTTAAAAGGTTATCCATAGGCTTACTTTGAAGCACGGACCCGTTTTCGTAGCGCGCGAACCCCTTTGCCCCCCCTCCAAGAATTTCCGAAAATGATTTTTGAGACATGCCAAAGAAGGTCCGGACAGCCTTTATTTCTGCCGAGGTAAGAAAACCGTCTATCTTCCTTTGGGCATCACGGAATAGAGGAACGCTCGCTTTAACGCTTACCGGATCAGCCACATCTAGGCCACAGTGATTGCAAACGATCTTTTTATAATTCGGGATTATGATTTCGTGGCCCTTATACGCGTACTTATTGTCCCCCACAACTTCGCGAGTATCCGAAGACCCGCAGATTTCACATATTTTATTCTTTTCCATAATTCCCCCCGATTTATATGCTTGTATCGCGTTTAAATTGAACAACAACACCTTTTCCAGAAAAATTTAAGGATAATTTGATATAACACGGAATATCCCGGCAAGTTCGACGATAGACATCTTGCCATGAGCCTGGGACGCTCGTGGATGGCATTGTTTTATAAATATTTTTTTTCTCAAGAGCCATACATTGTTCGATAATTTCATCGTCCGTAACAAACCCTAACTCTCGTGCATTATGTCGGGCTTCTGTTTCCGTAACAATCCTTGTTGCCTCGTTACTTAAAAGCACCTTCAACTCATCCAAATCATAGGTAGCAATTCCGTACCGATCATCCATCGAGGCTTGAGCCCTTTGATTATTATCTCATAAGGAATACGTAGAGGCAAGGGAAATGGTATCACCATGATCCCAATATAATAATTCCCGCCCAAATATGCAAATAACCTGTGTGGAATTTCTTATAAAATAAATTAAGGGCTTGGCGCAATAGAAATCGTTGTGGGGAATATTCTTAATTAGAATTCCTCAATTCTCGATGTATTTCACCGGTTCGACCGGAATAATGCCGGGCCGGGGACGTTTAAAACTCAAAACCCGCAAATTCCTGAAATAATAGATCGTCTTTTTTACTGAACACTATGGGTGGACAGGATCAAGCCGGTTTCCGCGCCTCTTAATGGTCTATCCGGGCCTTCCTTCAAGCATGAATACACAAATTCTGTATAATAGATCGTTCCCCAATTGCCGGAGCTGTCCTATGCAGTTTTCCTGGCACCTCGAAATCCGCAAGCTCTCCGACCTCCGGGAAGGCCGAAAGGTCGCGGCGAGAGGCCAATTTTTCAGGTAGGGATGCAGAGCGTGAAATACATAGATCGTCTAAATAGCCGAAATCCTGAGTCGAAATTCTTGCAGCATTCCGACCGAATATAGATCGTCTTTTTATCGGACACTATGGCCGGACAGCCTACCGAAGAAGTTCCCCGGAAAATCCAATTTTTCAGCCCGCTTCATTTTTATGACCGATGCACGCAATTTATCAACCCCTATGTGACTTTTATTTATATTCTTTACTCCCAATGGCTTTCTCTTCCCCTGACAGCGCGAGGGTATCGACGCCATGCCCCAGGTCGTCATAGAAAACCCGATTCTCAATTCGCCCTTCGATGAACCCAAGCGGCATTTCCGCTTTAACGACGACGGCATTACCGATGAGGTCGTCGAGGAGCGCCGGACCAGCGCCTATTTCGTGCCCATCGCCCGACCGAAGAAGAAGGGAAGCCTTCAGCTTAGTTTTGATACGGAGTGGACGCAGGACCGGATAGAACAGAATAAGCTTGTGAATGAAATTCGGCGACGGGTCGGCATGTGGCGCAAAGGCGGATATCCCGGCGTGACGCCGACCACCGCCCGCCTGATTGCATACTGGACCGATGCCACCCGCGAAAAGAAGATCTTCTTCTGCCAGAATGAGGCGCTCGAAACAGCCATTTACCTCACCGAGGCAGCAAAGAAGTACGGCGACGGCTGGATCGAAAACACGCTTCGGGATGCGAATAGCACCTCGAATCCCGGCCTGCCGCGTACCGCCTTCAAGATGGCGACCGGCTCCGGCAAAACCGTGGTCATGGCCATGCTCATCGCCTGGCACACCCTGAATAAGCGCGCCAACCCGCAGGATGCTCGATTCTCCGATACCTTCCTGATTATCGCCCCTGGCATTACGATCCGCGACCGGCTCCGCGTGCTGCTTCCGAACGATCCGGGGAACTACTACCGCATGCGGGATATTGTATCCGCTCAGCAGCTTGAGGAACTTGGACAGGCAAAAATCATCATCACCAATTTTCATGCCTTCCAACTGAGGGAGAAAGTCGCCGCCGGAAAAGTCACGAAGTCGATTCTTGCGAACGGCAAGGCAAGCCCCTTCACCGAAACGCCCGACCAGATGGTGCGCCGGGTTTGCCGCGATCTGAATACCAAGAAAAATATCGTCGTTATCAACGATGAAGCTCACCACTGCTACCGGCGCAAACCCAACGCTCCGGAAGAGAAACTTTCAAGCGAAGACCGCGCCCTTGCAAAAATCCGTGAGGAAGAGGCGCGTGTCTGGATTTCCGGCATTGAGGCAGTGAAGAATAAAATCGGCGTGAAGGCCATTTACGATCTTTCGGCAACGCCCTTCTTTCTTCGCGGTTCAGGCTGGCCCGAAGCAACGCTTTTCCCCTGGGTGATTTCGGATTTTTCGCTTATCGACGCGATTGAAGCGGGTATCGTCAAGGTTCCCCGCGTGCCGGTGTCCGATGACTCGATGACCGGCGAGCAGCCCACCTACCGAGACCTATGGCTTCGAATCCGCGAAGACCTGCCTAAGAAGGGCCGGAAGACCGATGCGGCGAAGGGTGAGCCGAAGCTACCTGTTGAACTCCAAGGCGCTTTGATGAGCCTCTACGGCAACTATACGAAGTATTACAAGCTTTGGGAAAAGAATACCGAAGCCCGAGCCCGAGGCAATACGCCCCCGGTGTTTATAGTCGTCTGCAATAATACCAACGTGTCAAAACTGGTTTTCGATTTCATTGCCGGATGGGAGAAGCCGATAGGCGACAAAACCGTCGTGCAGGCCGGGCAACTGGAAATTTTTCGCAACGACGACGGCACTGGCGGATGGTTGCAACGTCCGAATACGATCCTGGTGGACAGCCAGCAACTTGAATCCGGCGAGTCGATGAGCGACGACTTCAAAAAAATCGCCTCCCGCGAAATCGATGAATTTAAAGTGGAATACCGTGAACGGTTTCCCGGACGTGATGCCGAAAACCTTACCGATGAAGACCTGCTTCGCGAAGTGATGAACACGGTCGGGAAGGCCGGGAAACTCGGCGAGCAGGTAAAATGCGTGGTGAGCGTTTCAATGCTTACGGAGGGGTGGGACGCGCAAACCGTTACCCATATTCTCGGCGTTCGTGCCTTCGGAACGCAGCTTCTATGCGAGCAGGTTGTCGGTCGCGCCTTGCGCCGCATGAGTTACGCCGTCAATGAAAAGGGCCTTCTCGAACCGGAATACGCCGAAGTCTATGGCGTGCCGTTTTCTTTTATCCCGAGCAGCGGCAAAACGGGCGACCCAAAGCCGGGACCAACGCCTACTCGCGTGCGAGCCCTTGAAAACCGTACTGCCTGCGAAATCACCTTTCCGCGCCTTCTCGGCTACCGTTATGACCTGGCCGAAGAACGATTGACAGCAAAATTCAGCGAAGAATCCGGAATGGCACTTTCCACCGCCAATCTGCCGACCAGGGTAGACCTCGATCCAATCGTGGGGAAATCAAGCATCCACACGCTCGATGACCTCAAAAAACGCCGACCGAACGAAATAGCCTTCCTGCTTGCGAAAAAGACTCTTGAAACCTACTTCCGGGACGATGAGGGCAATGATAAGCCCTGGCTCTTCCCGCAGCTTCTCGGCATCGCAAAACGCTGGCTGGCGGAATGTTTGACGCTCAAGGACAATACCTTCCCGCAACTGCTTCTATTGATCGAGTTCGCGCATGACGCTGTTGACCGTATCTACAAAGCTATCGCCGCATCGACCGACGGCAAATCGGCAATCAAGCCTATCATGCGACCGTATGACCCTACCGGTTCAACCCGTTTCGTGGATTTCGATACGACCAAAGACACTTACAAAACCCGTGAAGAAAATTTCAAGTGCCATATCTCCCATGTCGTCGCCGATACCGGTTCGTGGGAACAGAAGATGGCTGAAACTATCGAAAACATGCCGGAGGTCATTCGCTTTGCAAAGAACCATAATCTCAATTTCACAATTCCCTACAACTTAAATGGCGAGGAACGAAACTACATCCCCGATTTTATCGCCTGTATCAATGACAGGAAAGATAAAAAAGACCTTCTGAATTTAATCGTGGAAGTGACCGGAGAAAAGAGGAAGGATAAGGCGGCGAAGGTTGCGACTGCAACAACGCTCTGGGTGCCTGCAATCAATAATCATGGCGGCTTCGGGCGGTGGGGATTTCTGGAAATAAACGATCCGTGGGATTCGAAGAATGAAATACGGAAGTTTTTGTCAACAACAAACCCAAGGAAGGCAGGGTAACCGCAATGGAGACAACCGAACGAATTGTTGAAGCGTATGTTCGTTACATAAAGAAATGGGCGACCATTCCAAATATACGCTGCAAGGGCCAATTTGAAATAGATTTGCTTGCTATAGATCCCATTACTCATGAGCGTTACCATATTGAGAGCGGCGTCTCGGTATCCGGTTCATTTAGTAAGCTAACCAATAAATCTTTCAGCGAAGAAGACCTGAAAAAAAGAGTCAAAGCTGCCGGGCAACGCCGCACCTTTGGATATTTCATTGAGCATAAATTCAAAAGCCCTGGTGTTATAAACACGCTTAAGGATTATGGTTTTAAAAAAGACAACTATTCAAAAGTAATTGTGACCTGGGGATGGAAAGACGACGTGCCAGCCCAAGCAAAAAAAAGGGGTATCATTCTATGGGATTTCCGCGATATAATACATGAAATCGCTCATAAATTTGAGGACAACCGCACGTACTTCACCGACGACACCCTTCGCACCTTACATCTTTTTGCTGCCGCAGCAAAGCAGAGGAATACTGAAAAGGAAATTTAAATGGCCACAAGGGGAAACGGAACAGAAAAGAAAAATGGTGGAAAAGCTGTTGCTTCCATCCGCCACAAGGACAAACGCGCCAACATTCCCACCGAGGAATTGCGCGACTTCGTCGCCGACGAAGAGCTTGCGCCTAAGACCGTGCTCTATCCGCGTGACCCGTCTCTCGATCCGCAGCTTGTCTGGAAGGGCAAGGATGAGCAGGACCGGGCCGACCTCGCCGTTCCCGTAGTGCCCATATACATTCAGGAGAAGATTCACCCGCAAGCTATTATCGACGCTCTTCCCCGCATTGAGAAAACCGGAGATGGCCAATTCAATCTTTTTGCCGATTTTAACGGCGGTCCAAAAGAGTTTGAAAACAAGGTCGATTTCTACCACCACGAGCAGAACTGGACAAACCGAATGATTCTCGGTGATTCGCTGCTTGTCATGACGTCGCTGGCGGAAAAGGAAGGGCTGAAAGGCAAGGTTCAGACCGTTTATTTCGACCCGCCCTATGGAATCAAATTCGGTTCAAACTGGCAGGTGAGCACGAGAAAGCGGGATGTGAAGGACGGGAAAGCGGAAGATGCGACACGGCAGCCGGAACAGGTAAGGGCATTCAGGGATACCTGGAAGTTGGGGGTTCATTCATATTTGGCATATCTTAGGGACAGATTGGTGGCGGCAAGGGAATTGCTGACTGAGACGGGAAGTTGTTTAGTCCAGATTGGGGATGAGAATGTGCATTTGGTGAGAAATGTGATGGATGAGGTGTTTGGAGCCGATAATTTTTGCAGTCAAATATGTGTTAAGAAAACAGCTGCTCAAACTGATGAAGTGCTATCCTCTGTTGCAGATTATCTCATCTGGTATGCAAAAAACAGAGATAACGTAAAATTGAGAAGTCTTTACCAGCCAAAGCAATTTGGTGATAGGTATGCCGAACAATACCGTTGGATTGAAATGCCAAATGGGATGAGAAGACGCCTTGGTGTTGAAGAATTGCCTCAAAATGATTGGAGAGTTTTTCGACCTGATAACCTGACATCAAGCCATGAATATTCAAAAGGAAAGGAGCCCTATGAATATGAAGGCCAAACATATGATCCTGGAGCACGTTACTGGAGTACAAGCCCGGAAGGAATAAATCGCCTGCAAATCGCCCGCAGATTGGTCGGAACGGGTAAAACACTAAGCTATGCACGCTATCTTGATGATTTTGGTTTTGTACCCTTGCTGAATCTTTGGTCTGATACCGGTACTGGTGGATATGGTGACGAAAGATATTATGTTGTTCAAACGACAACGAAAGTGATTCAACGCTGCCTCCTAATGACCTCCGATCCCGGCGATTTAATCTTAGACCCCACCTGCGGCTCCGGCACTACCGCCTACGTCGCCGAACAGTGGGGCCGCCGCTGGATAACCTGCGACACCTCCCGCGTCGCCCTGGCTCTCGCCCGTACCCGTCTCATGGCGGCGCGATATCCCTTCTATCTTCTGGCCGACTCTCCCGAGGGTGTCAAGAAAGAGGCCGAGATTACCGGCAAAATTCCGCCGGACTATAAAACCGAAGGCGACATTAAAAAGGCGTTCGTCTACAAGCGCGTTCCGCATGTAACGCTCAAATCGATTGCCAATAATCCAGACATAAAGGAAGGAATGACGCGGCAGGAGATCGACGCCGCGATTGCGCGGCATGCCGAAACCGAGACGCTCTTCGACCAGCCCTATGAGGACAATGGAAAAATCAGGGTATGCGGGCCGTTTTCGGTTGAGAGCCTTTCGCCGCATCGGGTGCTGACAACCGCCGATGAATACAGCGAAAATCCAATGACCGAGCAGGAAGCGCGCAAGGAGCAGGATTTCAGCACCATGATTATCGACAACCTGAAAGCGGCAGGGGTGCAGAATACGAAGAAAAAGGAGCGAATAGTCTTTACCCGGCTTGATCCTTATGCCGGGGGAGCCTGGATTCATGCGGCAGGAGAGTACGCGGGAAGCGACGGCAAAAGCAAGCGTATTGCCGTGACAATAGGGCCGGAGCATGGCACTGTCGGGCCGCAACAGGTTAAAGAGGCGGCAAAGGAAGCTGTTCAGGGGGTTGGCTTCGATATGCTCGATAGTCTGCGGTTTTGCCTTTGATCCGCATGTCGCCGAAGAGGTGAAGCGATATGGCAAGCTTACCGTGTTACCGGCAAAAATGAATCCGGACCTTGCAATGGGTGAAGAACTTCTCAAGAAGACCGGCGCGGGGAACCTGTTCATGGTTTTCGGCGAGCCGGACGTCGATATCAGAAAGCATACCGGCAAGCAGCTGGTCGTCGAAATAAAAGGCGTAGATGTATATGACCCGACCACCGGGCAAATTCGCAGCGATTCGACCGACGATATCGCCTGTTGGTTCATCGACACCGACTATAACGGAGAGAGCTTCTTCGTCCGGCACGCCTATTTTACCGGCGCTGAAGAGCCCTATGAGAAGCTTAAAAGAGCCCTTCGGGCGGAGATCGACGAAGCAGCCTGGAGCAGTCTCTACAGCACCGTGAGCCGACCCTTCGATAAACCGGAAACCGGCAAGATCGCGGTGAAGGTGATCAATCATTACGGTGACGAGGTGTTGAAGGTTTTTGAGGCAGGGTAGAGGGATTTACCTTCAATGAGTAGCGTACAAAGGCAATAATGATTCTGTGACTACCCGTATTATATTCAGGATCAGAAATAGAAAAAGATATGAAAATTCCGATGCCTCTCTGGATAAGATTGCCGTGGATCAAAATAAAAGGACTATGGAATGCGTGGTTTCTACACCCTACCTTTTTATTCATTATTCTTTTACCTATAGGAGCCTTAGTATATTGGCTATCAATCCGGGGCTGGGGCAACGATGGCGGATATAAGAAGCATTGGCCCGATATTCTTTCAAATTTGAATGCCTCAATATTTGACTTGGTGGTTTTAATATTTCTCATCAATTTACTAACTTCGCTTCAAGATAAAAGAAGAAATATTAAAAAATGGGAAGAGGAGATTGACGACTATAGGGGATGGAATGAGCCCGAGGCAATGTATAGAAATGTTGGAAATATTATAAGGTTATTAAGGAACAAAGCAAGATATTTGAACTTGCATAAGTGCTATTTAAAAGGCGCTACCTTGGACAGCACCAACCTTAAAGGAGCATATCTTGCGCTTGCCGATCTCAGCGCCGCTTCGCTTCGTTCTTCAAACCTAAGCTCTGCCGAACTATGGAACGCTAACCTTACCGGCGCAAACCTCTTTTATGCTGACCTCAGCAACACAAATCTTCACAAAACTAATCTCAGTAATGCCGACCTAACGAATACTATTCTCAATGGTGCTAATCTTAGTGAATCTATCCTGACTGGCGCGCAGGTAAAGGCGGAACAATTGCTGCAAGCCAAAACACTATATAAAGCTGCAATTAATATGCCTCTGTTAATTCAAATTAAAAATCAAAAGCCTGAATTATTGGCGCTCGAATACACCGACTTCAATAAAAAATGGAATATGAATAGTGCACTTCTTGAAGAAATAAAAAAGCCTGATTGGAATGGCTGGAAGGACTGACACTTTAAAAGCACAGCAAAAGCGGGAATTTTGTGGAAGGAAGTTCAAAGGCGGCATGAAGGGGAAGGCAGAGAGATGGCAGAACCAAACTCTAAAGACAGAAAAGCTATCGAAGAAAAATTTTATAAAGATATAAATGAATATATGCAGAGGCATATTGAAGACTATCAGGATTGGCTTTCCCCTGTTCAATCACCAAAGAAAACTCCAAAATTAACACCCGATGCGGAGAATTTACTATTGCTGGCTGAAAAAGGCCCTAAAGACCTTATGCATTGGTGTGTTGCTATTCAGCATGCATGGAGTGAGCTTTGGTGGATAAATAACCTCTATGGCAGCGGTTTTATAAAACTCCGTTTAGGTAAAAATCAAATTGCCATCCAGGATTTTAAGGAGCCTGGATCACTTTTAGGAGTGAAATTTGGTGAGGATGAATGGCGGCAATACTGCTATGCATATGGCGCACACAGTCTGTTTCAATGTTTCTTTAGAATTTTTCCAGAGATAGACAATGTCGATACAGAAGCAATTACCGGACTGAAATTTGAAAATCCTTTTCTTTTTCTTCATGAGCCCAAAATAAATCCGCAGTACAACATAGAAACGATTCAAAGGGATACTTTTTATAATCATGCACAGTTATGCGATCAATCACCGGAATTTAATGAAGCATGGGAAAAGTTGAAAGCCGGGACAACGTTTTCAATAAGAGCAAATAACTTTTTTGAAAAGGTACTTCCGGCAATTTCGCTCATACATTCACAACTGACCAGGCATACCTATCCCGTAGATGAAAAAGCCAAAACGGATACCTTTGAAGAAACAATTGCGGCCATTCAATTCTTTAAAAGCATCAAATATGATAGAACGCGCAAAACAAAGGATGTGGTGATTTCAAGCATAGATATTTTAGGATGGATTATTTGGAATATCGAAAACGATTGGGAATTGAAGGCATACCTTGATGATTTTATAAAGGAATATCAGCGACCATTGCGGAAAGAATATACACTTGCTTCAGCTATCGACGCTTTTCTGAACAGGCCACTGCCGGGAAAAGTATTTATTGGAAACGAACCGCCGATTGAAAGCATGGAGGCGCTATTTGAATATCTTTATTTAACCTTTCGTGAAATATACGGGAGCAACAATTCAAAAAAGCTTTTTAAGGAGTTTGCGTCTCAAAATAAAATTAGGGGCCTTGGAAAGGCTTCCAGTATAGAAGCAGCGCCGAAGGATGCCGGGGAAATGGCACTACTAAAACCAAATGGAAAGTTCATTCCTGTTGCTGGCTTCGATATTTTCGGAGATGATGTTCAATATCAATCACCAAGCGGACAGGGTGAAGAAGGAGTATTTCTTGTAAATAACGCCGAGAACGGTGTTATCTGTACGGAATGCCAGAATGGTCTCGATTTTTATAAGAAACATCACCGGGCCCCAGCATCATGCATGATTTCGGACGATAATGGGGATATGGGGAAAGCAATAGGTGTTATCTTAAGATGGAAAGATAGTGGAAATAGTCTCCGACCGGGAATGGTTAATTTTTTAAAGTGTTATCAGTTTTCATGTAAAGAAGGAAAATATATTGGTGACGTAAACGATTTGTTAAAAGAAGCTGCGCCGAAGGAAGGTGCGCCGAACAGGGCGGGGGGAATGAACAAAAAAGAAATGAAAGCGAAGACAAAAATAGTAGACTTAAAAGAGTTTGATTATTGGAAGCCAATTTATACAAAATCAAAAATTGAAATACATTTCACAAAATCCAGAGCGCCTATACAACTTATTCCGCAAGATTTCGGGCGAGTTTCAAACGGTCAGGAGCCGAAGAAATGGAAATGGTTAATGATTATCTTAGGAGGAAAAAAAGAAGAACTTAATAGCTCACAATTGCAAGATGTTAATGATGCTTTGGAGATAATATTTGATACTTCGATACGATTTTTCAAGAAAAATGAAGCATTACCCTTTAAAGTGGAAATCGAACGGCCAAAATTCGACCGACGCAACGCTGCATATGGGGAACACCTGGAAGAAAGGAATAGCGCCCTTGAATCTGCGGATACCTCCATCTATGATCCGGAAGATGATCATTCCATATAAATGCTTGTTGATTATTGATTTTCAAGGACAATGCTCTATACTAACAGAAGCAAAAACATATTGTGGATGCTATTATCCGTGATCATATGCCTTAAAATTATCATCAAATCCTAAAATATGAAACACGTCTAAATCTCTATAGCCGATCATTGCCTTTAATCCGGAAAATCTAAAGGCTATAATATTTACATCTTCGGTAATTGTATCAGGAATTTTAATATTCAGGCTTTTTCTTTTAATAATCTCAAAACCACATTTATGCCTATTTGCGCGCCGGATATTATCCCATGAAAGCTGGCTTAATATCCTTATTTTATCTGCGAAACGAGCCTTATCCGTGTTCTGGCAATTAGTGATACAATACCGGCCATCAACAAACTGAAGGCAAAAAATTGGATGTTGATCATTGCCACCCTCGCGGGCGATATGAGGGGTGCTTAATCTCAGGCCTTCGCTGACGGGTGGAGAGGAAATGCCATTCCTATATTTTTTACTCATTTTGCTTTAATAAGAGTTTTAAAATATTGTCTCATTAAAACAGGATCAATAATGCCGCCCTGAGGCGTATTTTTCCACGGTATATGCCCATGCGTTATTTCTCTTAATTTCCAAGCCGAAAATTGCCCGTAAACGGTCCAAATTTCATCAAGCAAACTTTGCGCCTTTTTGGTAATTTTGGACACATCAAAATTTCTCGGAGCAGGTATTGCATTACCTTCAAATTCTTTATATCGATGATAAATTTCTGGAACGACAGGTCCATGCGCCCAAGCCTCAATGCGTGCTGAAAATAAAGAATCATTGTAAAAAGCAAGATAAAAACCTTGCGCAAAATAAAGCAATTTTTGAAGCTTTAAGTTAGAAATATTTTCGCCGATTTCTGGATCACTTTTTAAAAGAAAGTATTTTGCTACATCCAACGCCGAGCACATTTCCGGTCTCCTCCTATAAACGCGGGCTGATTATACCATATTTTCGAGCAAATTTTAAGCCTTAAAAGCATCAGCAATATAAATGCGGCGTTCAGGCATAATCAATAAAATAAATCAGAACGTAGAAAATCCCCAAAATAGCTACCGTATAGCCAGGCTATAGCCTGAGCTATCAAGCTATTTGCCGTTTCTGCTTCAAATTCGCCATTTTTCACCCCCTCCCGAAAATCTCCCGGAGTATATGGAAGGCCACCTGAAGATGAGGAAAGGAAGGAAGTGGTTCAATGATCTATCAAAAAGAAGTGGAACTGCTTGAACGAAAAACGCGGCTCGGCTTAACCCACCGGGACCTTGCCAATGCTTTGAAAATGCCGCCTTCGACCATTGCGAACAAGCTGGCGGGTTTCATTCCGCTATCGAACGAGGAGCGGAAGCGCTTGGAAAATTTTCTCTCTGAACGGGAAGCCGGGAAATGAACGCCTTGCCTGACCCGCCGCTTCCGCCTCAAGCGCCGGAGGTGGAACGGACCGTTCTCGGCTCCATGATCATTGACCGCAAAGCGGCAGCAAAGGGTATGGAGCTGCTTCGGGAGGGCGATTTTTATTCTGGGGCGCATAAAAAAATATTCATTACAATGCAGGAGATGCACGAGAAAGGTACGCCTATCGATCTTGTTACGCTGGACGAAATGCTGAGCAAGAAGAAGTGGCTTGAATCGGTAGGCGATTCACCATATCTTGCTGAAATCGCCGAGTGCCTATCTTCGGCAAACATTGAGCATCATATTAAAATATTGCAAGAAAAAACAAGTCGCCGTCAGCTTATCGAAGCAGGGGAGAAATTACAATCAAGCGCTTATGATGACGATGAAAACGCTTACAAACTTATTGAGGAAGCAGAAAAATCACTTTGTCAGATCAAGGAAGCATCCGCACCGGCTGAAATATATTCCCCAAATTGGAAGAACCGGCCAGGAATAATTGAGCCGGTATTAAAGCTTGCAGGAGAGCCGATTCTGCATGTTGGTAACATATCGGTACTGATAGCATGCCCAGGGGCAGGTAAAAGCGCAATTTGCGAAGCTGTTGCCGCCAGTTCAATTAATCCCGAATGTGATTCTCTCGGTTTGTCTCTTTGTCCCAATTGCCACATTGCCTACTCTGACACGGAACGGGCTCCCGTAGACCATTGGAATGGCTGGCACAGAATGGCGCGACGTGCTGAGGTCAAAGAAAACAACCTTGTCCCCGTTACTTTCGAATCATTGAAAATGCTCAGAACCAATCAAGAGCGCCGCCGTTACATTGAACGTTCAATTTCTTCAGGTATTTACAACCTTATTATTATCGACGGAATAGGCGACCTTGTAAGAAGCGTAAACGACGAAATTGAGGCCGGAGAGATTGTCAGTAATCTTCTTGCTCTGGCAACACGGTTCAATATTGCAATCCTCACAACGATTCACCATAATCCGCAACCGGGGAATGATAAAGCCCGTGGCTGGCTTGGCAGTGAGGTAATGCGAAAAGCCGAATCAGTCTTAAAAGTGAATTTAGATCGCGAAACCGAACAACGAACCCTCACCACTGATTTCAATTTCGGGAAAGTGCGGAATGCCTCCGGGAAGTTAGAATCCTGTTTCGCCTGGGATGAAGGCGCCTCCATGTTTTTGAGCTGCGAGAATGCGATTTCCGGACGAAAACCCGCATCGGATGAACGATACTATAAAATTGCGGAAGCAATGCGGTCTATTAAGCAGCAATGGACTTACGCCGAACTGGTTATGAAATCAGCGGAAATCGACGGCAAACCGGGTCAAGAATCCGTAGGAGTCGGTATATATCGCCGATTGAAAAACCGAAGGTTAATAGCAAAGGATTCAAACGGCCTTTGGGTAGTGGTAGCAAACCAGTAGCAACAAGGTAGCAAAATGATAGCAACAAGGGGCATAGGTAGCAAGGTAGCAGAGGTAGCTATATAAGCTACCCTGCTACCTGCTATCTGCTACCTACCGATTTCTGCTACCAGTCTGAGGCAATAAACAGAAAAGGCACAACCGGGAAAAAGGTAACGAGATTCTGAAACCGGGAAAAGTAACAACAACCAGAGGATAAACCCATGACTTCTGAAACCCCTAACCTGATTATTAAGAATGACATGCTCTGCGGAAAAATCTGCAATAAACTGATAACGGGTCTGACACCCCGGAAAGTGATTCGGGAGCTAATTAATGATGAAGTGGATACTGCAAGAAATCTCACAATTGCAGATATTCGGTACGTTGGAAAATATTATGGCCGCTATATTCGAGAAGAAAAGCGAAAAAAAGCCGCTGAAAAAGAGAAAGAACGCATAAAAAACGAGCGCGAAGCACGTTTTCAGGCCATGAAAGCAGAAGGGAAACCATTCGAGCAAATAGCGCGCGAGACCGGGGAAAGCCTTCAAACCGTTATACGATGGGGGCGATGCAATAAGGACGAAATCAAGACCTATGACGCAGTGAGGATTGAATCCCTTAGGGAAAGGTTCCCTGTATTTAAGGCACAGAGAATAGCGCTTTTAGGAGAACAGATTATCCGCATCAGAGAAGAGTTGGCGAAGCGAAACCTCCAGGATATATCAACGGATAAACTTTTCAAAACTCTCGTTCAGCTTACAAAATTGTTAAAGGATGAGGAACCAGTAGGGACGATCAATATATGAAAAAAGGATCATTATTTAGGTAAATCTTTAGGTGGAGAGAAAAAATTTTATGGGTGGATACGGCAGCGGAAGAAAATATTCCGGAAGCAAAAGGGATGTGAAAGAAGATGGTCTAAACATCGACGGCAATATTTTAGCCGAGGCGATACACGGCAAGGGGGGTGCATATGAATATGTGGGAAAAATTACATGGAAGCGTCACGATGAGCCTTTCGCAAGTATAGGGTATAGCCTTATTGGGCATACCTTCACACTGGATTATACCAGGAATGGAGTGCCTTTGAAATATCCGGTTACCCTGACCACCACGCATCAGCCGAAGGGCGGGCTTCGGTATTGGTTTATCTGCCCTCTAAAAGGCTGCGGCGGGAGGCGCAGCGCGAAGCTATACCTTCCAAGCGGTGCAAGATATTTCGGCTGCCGAAAATGTTACAACCTTACCTACGAAAGCAGCAATGAAAGCCATAAATTCGATGGACTGTACCGCGACATGGCAAGGAATGCCGGGACGAGTTTTGAAGCGGTTAAAAAGATGATGAATAAACGGAACTGGAAATAATGTCAATATACCATCGTACAGTGGGAGGTTGTTTATTATGAAAATCGGAATAGTTGGAAGCCGGGAATTTCCGCAACTGAAGCTTGTGGAGTGGTTTATACGTGACCTTCCGAAAGGCTTAACCATAATAAGCGGCGGTGCGCGGGGCGTCGATTCGGCGGCGGCGGAACATGGCCGGAAATTCGGGCTTCAAGTCCTGGAATACTTGCCGGACCTAACAGGATGCAAGGAGCGGCACGAGTACACAGTCCGTTACCACGAGCGAAACCAAAAGATCATTGATGATAGCGACATGGTCGTCGCCTTCACTGAGAAAGACAACGGCGGCACCTGGGATTCAATCAAGCGGGCAACGAAGGCCGGGAAGCCCGTCAAAATCATTCGCCCAAGTATCTTCTTTCCCGGAGAAACGGAAGAGCCTACAGAGGAGCCGGACGAAACGGCAGAGGGCGAGGAAGACCGCAAAGGAAAGGGACCTTTCCACCTAAAAAGAATTTCTCTCGGCTCCTTTGCCTTGCGCCTGAAAAGGTACATGGAACCTACAGAGTGGGCGCAATTCATCGTAGATAAGGGCGACCGACCGGAAGCGCTTGCCGACCGCATGGCCCCGGACTTCATAAAATTCTTTGAAGCAAACAGCCGTTTTGGTACAATCCATGCAATCACAACGGCACCGCGTTCAATCCGGAACCTCGATAAGCCTCACGTCATGGAGTTTGTTTGCAACAAAGTTGCCGGGCATTTTGGCATTGACTATGCTCCAATGTTTGCGGCATGGGATAAGAAGAGCCGGGGCCGTTTCGCCGCTCACCCTGACATTGAAATACTGCCGGGTGTCGAAAAATGGATCGGTAAAGTAATCTTCGTGTTGGACGATGTAACGACAACCAATTTCACCCTACAGGCGGCGGTGCGGGCTTTAACGGCGCTGGAAATTCACGCGCATGGCGTGTGTTATGTCATGGCGCATTAGGAAAAGTGAAGAAAAAAACAATGGCGGATTATGGCGCATAAGGTCGATTATGTAAACTAAAAGTGTATATAAATTGGTTTCTCCTCGGGAAAGGGCATATTTATGAAAGAGCAAGAAGGCAAAACTGTTATTACCAATCAGTCAACTACCGAAGAGCCGGAATACTACACCCCGGCGGAACTGGCGGAACTTCTCAGGATACCGAAACGGACGCTTGAAAAATGGACGCTCCAAAGGCGGATACCAGTGGTGAAAATCGGCAGATTGAACCGTTTTCCCTGCCTGGAAATTCAGAAGCGCCTTTTAGGCGGCTCCCTGCTGAAATAATCGCAAAAGGGTATTATGTTGACCTACATCGTATTCCAGCGTATATTTAGGCCGTACCACGCTCATAGAAAGGAATTTCTATGAGCATGAAGCAGATAAAGCCCGAATTGTGGTTTCTCAATGTCCGAGTATGGTTAGACGGCAAAGAATACCGGACGCGTGAGGAATTCCACGGTGGGAAAAAGGCAGCTGAAGCGCGTTTCTCTGAGATTAAAAAGACTCTTCAGGAACGGGCTGAGGTAAAAAGCGGTTCTTTGACAGTAACGGACTTTACGACATTCAACGAAGCACTTGATTTTTACTGCCAAAATAAAGACCTCTCAAAAAGTCGCGCCGATTGCTATTTGAATAAGTTGCGGGAAATCGGCAATACCCCGATTGAAACGCTTTCAAAGGTATTCAAGGAGTTTATCAGAATAGAGCGTTCTAATCATGCCCGCAATACCGGAAAGGTTCTTTCGGAAGGTGCAATAAACAAGCTGAAAGTGTTTGCTATTGCGGCGCTTAATTATGCCGCCAGGGAAGAGCGAATTAAAGAAAATCCCCTGAAAAACATCCGCAAGGAACCGGAGCAACCGCGTCGGGTGATTATATCCCCCTCTGATGAAAGACGGCTTTTAGAGGCTATAAACGACGTTTCCCCGCATATTTATTCTTTCGTGAAATACTGTCTGTCGGTCCCCTGCCGAAAGGGTGAACTGATTCGAGCGCCGAAAGCGTTTTATAACCGATTCAGAAACACCATTACTATTCCGGCAGAGAACACAAAAAACGGCAGGGAATGCATAAAACCGATTCCCCCGGAAATGACGGAATATTTCAGGGCCGGAATCCCGGAAGATTGTTCCTGGCTGTTTTATCGCTTTGAAGCAGGGTGCTACAAGCCGATTGGGAACATTCAAAAGGCTTGGGCGAGGGCGATCAAAAAGGCAGGGCTTGAGGGTCTGCGGATTCATGATCTTCGACACTATGCAGTGACGAAGTTAATCGATGCCGGAAACCCACGCCAATGGGTGATGAGCGTCGCCGGATGGTCTACAGATATGCTGAAAGTTTATTATAATCAGCATGGGGACGCCGTGGCAGAAAAAATCAAGTTTTTACAAATACCGGACACCCGACCGGACACTTTCAGGGAAAAAACGGGATAAAATGGCGAAATTTGAATAAAAAAGCCATTTTCAAGGAATGAGTATCGCTCTTTTAAGGCGAGAGTCCTGGGTCCAAATCCCAGCTGGCTCACCACTTAAGGGCTCCGGACTCCTTGAAATTCAGAGGAGGTCGGGGCCCTTTTTATTTTAGCTGTTCTTGCCATGAACAGGCACAGCGAGCGCCTTGCAACTATTTCCTTACCTTTAATGATTGCAGGCTGCTACGCGGTCCCCACAGCTTGCTGCGGGGAGCTTGAATCCCCGCTCAATTACCCTGAAATACCCCTGAAAACCGGACACTTGACCGGACAATTTAACCCTTGAGCGCGGTACATTGTTTTTAGCTGAATGATGTCGGAACGGTCTGAAGCTGAAAACGGCCGGGAGCATTGGGAGGCCCGTAAACGGTTAATCTGATGCTCTATGCAGTGTGCAGGAAGGCGGATAAAGCAAAGGACCGGCCGGAAGGGAACGGGCCGGGGAGATGTTTACAGCCTGTTCTTTGGGAGTATCCGATTCAGGTTGATTTCACTCACCAGCGAAAACTATTTATAATCAATCAGAAAGGAACCCTAATGGCGGAAATAGTTGCTCAGGAAGTGATTGAAAACAAAATTCATGTCATTCGGGGGAAAAAGGTCATGCTCGACCGGGACCTGGCGGGATTATATGAGGTGGAAACGAAAGTCCTTAATCAGGCCGTGAAACGGAATGCTGAACGATTCCCGGATGATTTTATGTTCCAGCTTTCGCCGGAAGAGGCCGGAGGTTCAAGGTCACAATTTGTGACCTTGAAGCGAGGCCAGAATATTAAATACTTGCCTTTTGCATTTACTGAAAACGGCGTGGCAATGCTTTCGAGCGTGCTTAATTCGGCACGCGCTATTCAGGTAAATATTCAGATCATGCGGGCCTTCGTCCGGATACGGAACCTCATTGCGGACAATACCGAATTGAGGAAGGCGATTGAACAGCACGAGAAACGGCTGAATAATCTTGACCGGCAAATACAGATTGGCTTTGCCGCCTTGAAAAATCTTCTTCAGCCGGGGCCGCAACCTGGGACTCCCCCGCAATTGCCGACAAAAGAGTATTCGCCGGATACAGGGAAGAAGATGGGGTTCGGGAAGGCGAGCGGGAAGAAATAGGCGGCGGAGCCGGAGCGTAAAAGGAACCTTGGCGAGGATATTGAGGCTTCCCAATTTTTTTTATCAGGTGGAGCAGCATACGGACTTCCAGGCGGGGCAGCCTCGGGCGTGAAAAATCTTCGGGCTGAAGAAAAGCCTTTACGATAAGCACGGAACTGAACTATTTTGCATAATCGAAGAAGTTTTTAAATGAAACGAAAGGGTTTCAATAAAGAAGCCAGAAATACCTGTTAAGTAATTGCGTGAGCGCGCAGTATCGCTTTACACGAAAACCGTGAATTTTTAACATCATCATTGATTCCGCATGAAAGGATAATAATAGTATGAACGTGGCGCGTTTTTTCAGCCTTCCCCTGCTGGTACTCCTGGCGCTGGCACCAAATCTCCGGGCACAGTTGACCATAAGCAACATGACGCGGTATCAGGTCATCCAGAGGGATTCGACCTCTTCGACCGCGACCTATACGGTCACCGGCACGTGCCGCAGCGGAACCGCGAATATCCAGATGCAGCTCAGCTATCAGGACAGCAATAAGGTTGTGGCCCCGTTTTCCTGGCTCCAATTGCCCTCGACAATAAGCGGGACCACCTTCAGCGCTACTGCCACGGGCCTTCCGGTGGGGGGCGAGTACAAGGTGCAGTTCCACGCGGTGGATCAGAACAACACCCTGCTCGACTCGGCGACCCTGCAGAACATCCTGGTGGGCGACATCTGGCTGTGCGCCGGCCAGTCGAACCTCATGGCCGGTACCACGAACAATGCCGACAGCGAGCACACCCATGCAAGAGTCATTATGTATAACTCCACCGAAGACTTCACCAACAACACCCGCAACGATACGAGTCACTGGGCTAAAACCAAGGTGCTCGGCGGACCATGCCTTGCGTTCGGCAACAAGATCTATTCGATGACCGGCGTTCCGGTGGGGATCCTCTGGTCGGCATCGGCAGGATCGGGGCTTTTGAACTGGGATACCGCGCTATTCATCATGACAAAGCGTTTTGTGACGCAATCTGTCAACTGGAAGCTTGCCGGATTCCTCTGGTACCAGGGCGAGAATGAACAAAAGGATTCCACCTGGGCCTCCCACTATATGACCATGTTCGATACGATATTCGTCGATACGCTCCGAGCCCGCAGCGGCAGGCCGCACCTTCCGATAATCGCCGTTCAGCTGGAAAGCTGGACCGATACAGGCACCTTTGCGACCACGCCCTATGGCGAATGGCTGCGCTGGCCGGTCATCCGCAACCAGCAGGAGCTCATCGGCAGCCAGGATGCATGGTCGGCAAGCGCCCCGATCTGGGACGCAACCGGCCTGCATATAAGTAACGCAAGCCAGGCGATTCTGGGGCCGCGATGCGCCGCTGCCGCCATAAGCCTCAATTATGCCAATAGCCCGCTAAAAGGCTACATAGGGCCCGGGCCGTCATTCAAAAAGGCCTGGTACACCGACCTGACGCACAGCAAGATCGTCGTCCAGTTCCAGAACGTCGTCAGCCGTATTACCAATCCTGCCGATCCGAACCATCTCGGTTTCTTTGTGATGAAACCCGGGGCATTCGATTCGTCCTTCGCCATCCTCGATTCCACCGCGCTCGACTACGGAACAACCTTGGCCGGAAAGGCTGTCACGGTTCTCAAGAATATCACCTCTGTCGACACCATGGGAACCGATAAGGTCGTTATCACGCTGACAACGCCCTCGACCGACTCCTTGACGGTTGGCTACGGCCGCCACATCAACCTTTCGCTTTCGCCGAATGTCCTGACGCCGGTAACCGACAGCACCGGGATCCCCCTGCGAACATTTTTAAACCGGCCGATCCTCGACTCGGAGAATGCCGTTGTTACCGCAGTCAAGGAGGTGCGCGCCGGGCCGCCGGTGCAGGAACTCCTGAGCCTGAAAGGGTCTCTGCTGCAGGTACGAGCCGGGGCGCCGGGGCCGGTATCGGTATCGATTTACGCCTTCAATGGTCGGCTGGTCAGGAAGTTTTCGACACTTTCCCGGTCCGTCGATCTCCGGCAGGGGCTTGGCAAGGGGCTGTACCTGGTCCGCGCGGCGATGATGGGAAAACAGATACGTGGAAGGATAATGGCGTTCTGAATAGATGCAATTAAGGCCCTTGGTGGGGGAACCGCGCTTAGCGCGGTTCCCCCTGGTCGGAGCCGCGCAAAAGCCGCGTCTCCGACACACCCCCTCCTGCGGAGGTACGCGGCGATGTTTGCCTATGGCAAACGCGCGCGTACCCCCGCAACGCTCCCATTTGGTAGAAAACACCGGGAATAGATAGAAACTAAATGCTATACCTATTCCCCCTCCCCGCAACGCCCTCTTTCAGGGTGGAAAAAACATAAAAAACACCAAATTCTTGACAATTCAGGCCTTTACCTATCCCTCAAAAGGGGCTCAAGCTGCAGGACACGGTGGAAGATACCGCATTATTTTCTCCCGCTTGTGTAATCACCATAAAAAATTCATTCTTCAAGTCCGGTCAAGTACCGGCCAGAAGCTTTGATTAGATAAATACCCCCCTCCTGCGCAACGTACTCTTATTGCCCCGGGATAGTGCGCGTGGGCAGAGATAGTTTCCCTTTTTATAGAGGTTTGTTGTTATGACTGGTACGGTAAAGTGGTTCAATGAAAGCAAAGGTTTCGGATTCATCACGCCGGATGACGGCTCCAAGGATGTCTTCGTGCATTTCAAGGCAATCCAGGGGTCCGGATTCAAAAAATTGGAAGAGGGACAGAAAGTGGAGTTTGAGACTGTTCCCGGCCCCAGAGGGTCCAAGCGCGGAGAACGTCAGGACAATCTAGTTTTATTCGTTTAAAACTTCAGAAATTAAGAGGAGGGGGGAGTCGCAAGATGAATTTCCACCAGGTGGAACCATCGGGTGATTCCTTTTCGCCTCTTATAAATTCTCCTTAAATTTATACGTTGCCTTGTTCCGTCCGGCTAGATTGATAGGAAAGTCAAAGGGCAGGAGAAAAACCGGCGAACGAAAAGCGGACCGTTGATTAGATCACCCGAACCATTTATTATCCGAATGGCACAATTTATCTTATTTGCCTGAGGATATCATAAAATAAATGGGGGTAATCAATGATCCGCAATGCCGTTACCGACTGTATTCATGCGCGCAGAAGCACCCGGAGATTCCAGGATCGGCCTGTTGAGAAGGAAGAGCTGGAAACGCTGCTGGATGCGGCCATCTGGGCGCCAAGCGGCGGGAACAATCAAAGCTGGCTGTTTACCGCAATCCGGAACAAAGATACCCTCGCCAGGATTAACCAGCTATTGCGTGAGGGGTATCAAACGTGGACACCCGATGATGATTACCCGGGAAAACGCGAAGCCAAGAATTACGCGCAGCGGGAAGACGCTCATTTTTTCCACCACGCCCCGACCCTCATCATTGCCTCCAATAAGCCGAATTATGAAAATGCCATGGCCGACTGTGCCCTGGCGCTGGAAAACATATTCCTGACGGCGCAATCGATCGGGCTCGGCAGCTGTTACATCAATCACCTCCACTGGCTGCGCAATGACGTCAATTTGCGGGATTACCTTTTTGAACTGGGGATTCCAAAAGAACATACCATCTGTTCGGCAGCGGCTGTCGGGTATATTGACAAGGAATCGGGGGTGAGGGAGAGGAAAGAGGGGACGATTAATATTATAATGTGATAATTATCCTACTATATTATATTGCAGGAAGTTTCTTTAGTCGCAAGGGAAGATGTGAATACTTTAATTGAATGCCCTCATTGCTTAACCAAAATATTTTATGATAATAAGGGAAATTGCCCATGTTGTGGGGTCAATAAATATAAAATTCCGACATTAACAAAACAGCAAATATTATACGAGAAAGAAAAATCCGATAAAAATCTGATATTGTCCCATGTGAAAAAAGTATTTATTTGGGAATATATTGGAGGTGGAATTGCCCTTTTGTGGGTATTATGCTTTATTTTAATGTTTGCATTGACGGGTGTAGGAGCGGTTTATCATGGACTTTTCATATTGGGTCTCGCATTAGTCGTAAAAGCAACTTATGATTTAAAGGATTTTATTAAATTGAAAAATGAGTACAATAAGTTATACAAAAAAAATAAGAACGAATTTGTATGATTCGATTTTGAAGTCTTTAAAGATTTTTTCCCGATAGCTGACGCATCTGCTGAACAATTTAACTCGTTTTTTTTTAGGGAAGGAGCAAATGTTTAAACGCATCGACCATATAGCCATTATCGTCAAGGACCGCATCAAATCCATCCAATTTTACGAAGAGCACTTCGGCTTCAAAAAATATTACGAACACGATGTGCCGGTACCCGTCATAGAAAAAATTGTTTATCTCAAACTGGGTGATTCCATAATCGAGCTGGTACACATGCCCAATGGTCCGGCAGTTCAGGGATTTCATTTCTGCCTTGAGAGCGACAACTTTGACGAAGACTACCGGCGTTTAAAAAGTGCCGGTATCCCCATTGATACCGAGCCCCACCCGGCAGGAGCACGGGAATCGAGGGAGGAAGGTTGGCGAAGGGTAGTCTTTATGGGTCCTGATGGAGAATTGATTGAGTTCAGGGGATAATTGCTGACATCTGGAAAGTGTAAGAAATCCCCTGATTACTTTGCATCAGAATATATGTGAATATTTTACCGGAATCTATTAACATCTTTTATGTTTTATCTACCTTAAAAGAGAGCGTTGCGGGAGGGGGAGGGCGTTTGCCAAATGTTTGGATTTTTTTGCTTTTATAATACCTCTCTGATAGGAGAGGTCCGGCCGCTTTGGGCCGGGGTGAGGTTCCCCCTTCCGCAGGAAAGGGTGTGCCTGAAGACGTGCTTTTGCGGCTTCAGGCCAGGGGAAACCATTGTAAATGGTTTCCCCATCAAAGGCTTTTAGATCGGTTTCCCCACCTGAGCACTACCAATATCCCTATAGATCATTGTACCTCTTCTCTCCGTCTGCCTGCAAATTTAATCCGCGCTCCAGCGTATATTATCTACAAGAGGCCATTGATTCAGGCCAAAAACCTAGTATATCGATTCCCAATGTCACATATCCCTGCCGATCAGGGCCTAATTCAATAGATAGATATGCAGTGCATGCAGGAACAGGGCAACGAAAAGAGGGTCCCATGAAAAAGCTTATCGTAATTGGTGCAATACTCGCGGCTTATGGCAGCCTGTGGGCAGGAGCTCAGGAGAACGATCTGATCCGCCTCGCGCAGTCGGGGGTAGACGCACAGGTTTTGAGCTCCTATGTTTCGGTGGCCCGGGGACCTTTTCATCTCACCGTTGACCAGATTATCGAACTGAACCAGCTGGGCGTGCCTTCGTCCGTTATCACCGCAGCGCTTCAGCATGCGGGAACGGTTGCAGCCGCCCCTGCCGTGCCGGCGAACACTCTCTATCCAATGGCTCCTGATGCATCCTACCCGATGGCCTCAAATGGCCAGTACTCCGGACAGGCCGATGTTGCTCCAGCGGCACCCGACACGGTGGTTGTGCAATCGCCTCCTGAGGTCGTAGCATATCCCGACCCGTACTACGATTATTGGGATTACGGACCCTATGTCGGCCTGGGATGGGGTTGGGGTCCGGGTTTCGGCTGGGGTATCGGAGCCGGTTATTATGGCCGGGGGTTTGGCCATGCGGCGCCGGTCGGCATTCGCGGAGGAGGCCAATTCGGTCGTGGAATTTTCAGGGGATCGAATTCCGGTAGAGGCGGAAGCTACGGTGGCGGTCGTTCAAGTGGAAGTTATTCAGGCGGCGGCCATGGCGGCGGATATTCGGGTGGCGGTCATTCCGGTGGTGGCCATGCAGGCGGTGGTGGTGGCGGTCACGGAGGCGGGCACCGGTAATTATAAGGATGAGGGATGAAGGATGAATGAAAAAAGTTCCTTCATCCTTTTTTTATGGTCTTCTTCACTTGTTTTTCCTGTCGTTAATCTATTTCCGTGGTGATTTACAAAATAATTTTTGAAATTTCTACGCTGCTTTGCTTAACCGACACCCTCTCTCCTCTGTAGCGCTATGTCAAAATCCGCCTCACCCCTCAGTCCCCTCTCCACGAGTGGAGAGGGGAAGATGCTTCGCGGCAGAGGGGAGGCATTTGCGGGTTTTCCTTACATAATTTTTCATGTGTTTTCTACCCTGAAAGAGAGCGTTGCGGGAGGGGGCGAGCGCTTGCGGAACGCAAGCACCGCCGCCCCCTTCCGCAGGAAGGGGTGTGCCTGAAGACGCGTGCCTTTCGCGGCTTCAGGCCAGGGGAAACCCGCGTAGCGAGGTTTCCCCACTTGAGCAGTTAAATTTTTTATCCTTTATCCTTTATTCTTTTTTCTTTTTTCTTCATCCTTCCTCCCTCATCCTTCCTCCTTTTCTTTCCATCACTTCCTCATATATCCCGCATATTTTAGGAACTATCCGGGAAACATCAAAAACTTCCGCAACCTTATGGGCATTGGCAATCCTCATCGACTCGTAAAGGGCTGCGTCGGTAGCAATCCGGACGATCGCCGCGGCGAGGGCGGGGGAGTCGTGCGGGGGCACGAGAATTCCATTAATTCCATTCTCGACGATCTCCGGAATTCCGCCAACCGTAGTGGCTACAACCGGTAAACTTGCGGCCATTGCCTCGATGATTACCATGGGCATCGCTTCGAGCTCGGAGGGGAGAACGAAGAGGGAAGAGTTCAAAAAGGCCTCCCGCTTTGCCTCTCCGCTCAGGAATCCGGCAAAAAGCACCGAGCCGGATATGGCGAGATCGGTGCACTGCCGCTCGTAAGCCTCGATGGACCCGGATCCGCAGATGGTAAGTTTCGCGCCGGGAATCGCCTCAAGGACCGTCTTCATCGCAACCAGGAGGTCGGAAAGACCCTTGCGCTCCCAGTCGGTGCCGGCGAACAGGAGATGCGGGGCAGCAGGAAACCTTCCGTTCAGCTGCCGATAGTCTTCGGCGTGGATCATATTGTAAACCACCCGCAGGTTACGGTTCTTCGTAATCGAACCGACGCCGGTGCGAAATTTCTCAGAAAGCACGATGATCGCATCGGCCCGGTCGAGGACCTGGACGATGAGGCGCCGGACAAGGGGCGAAGCGCCCGCATAAAACTTGAGAAATCCTCCGCTGTGGATATGCAGAATGGTTCTCTTGCCGAAAAGTTTTGCAATGAAGAAGGAGACGGATTTCCGGTAAAAGCTCGTGTGGGAGGCGGTATGGATATGGACCAGTTCCGCCTTGCCGAATGCGCACGCAACAGCCAGCGTGAAGCAGCCGCGGACAAAGGCGAAAAGTTTCCGGACCGGACCGCCGATCGTCGAGTTTCCGACCAGGACAATCCGGTACCGCTCAGCGATTTCGGAATGCAGGTACTGGTCGATAACCGCGTCGATCCCGGCGTGGACGATCCTGTCGGCATAGACGCCCACCATGATGATGGTTTTTCTGGCGATCATGAACCCTATCCCCCCTATAACTAGCAGGAGATAAAGCAAATAGCGCGCCCGGATAGACTTATAGAGTGATTCTGCTGAGGTGGGGGAACCGAGATTAATTCAAAGGCCTTTGGTGGGGAAACCGCGCTAAGCGCGGTTTCCCCTGGTCGGAGCCGCGCAAAGCCGCGTCTCCGACACACCCCTTCCTGCGGAAGGGGGAGGCGATGTTTGCCTGAAGGCAAACGCTCTCCCCCTCCCGCAACGCCCTCTATTATGGTAGAAAACACACTGGAAAGGCAGAAAAGACTGAATCAAATCATCAAAACCGTTGACCAGGTTTGGATATTGACTTTGATTTTTTCGCAGAGGCCTCGTGGGTCCCCGCCGCAGGGTGCCTTTTATGAAGCACTCCCACCTCGTGCGGCTGGTTCAATCAAAATCATAATAATCCGTCCATTTTGCCTTTTGGGCAAAATGGGTTGACCCGGCTCAGCCATCCAAAAGCATTTGATTTTGTTTTTGGATTCCGGCTCGGCTTTGCCGAGAGCCCGGCGGAGGCGCGCCGGAGGGCACCTTTCAAGGTGCCCTCCGGAACGCCCGGAAGTTGACTTTGAATTTAGCCTTGGCTATCCGCTTGGAATTGAGTTATCCATATTAATCTTCATCCGCGCCTTGATCATTCTTTTTATAAGCGCGAGAGGAAGCTTCTTGTCAAGAGGCAGGCGGATGGTCGCATTTGTTGTCTCATAGGCCGATAGCTCGTCCTTGAATTCGAAAACGATCGGGGTGGGAATATATAGACCGATATGGGCCTTTGCCAATCCGAAGTAAGCCAGGCGCCCTTTAAAATCGTAATAGGGCATTCCATAACTTATCCGCTCCACGGCGGCGGGTGCGGCGCTTCTGATTGCTCCGCGAAGCTCCTCCAGCATGGCCCTCGCTTCCCCCGGGGCGGAGGCGATGTAGGCATCAACGGTTTTCGCTTTAAGCATCTGCCCAATCTCCTTCTTTTGACTTTGCCCGGGGGCAATCCGCCTCAACGTTGCCGATTGGTTGTATTGCGCTCAGTACTTTTATTATAGATAATGGTACGCTTCCAATTATGGCCTCATCCGTACCCCTGCTCAGGGAAAAGACGATGGCATCATAATAAAGGAGAAGCCGCCCTTCAGGCAACTTCTCTCATCGTTCCGTCTTTTCAGCTGCATAGTTTCTTATAGTTTCGCAAAGTCCGCCAACCCTTCAAAGTCCAGGGCAACGGCCGGTTCCTTCCCCACTACCCAGGCATCGTGTCCCGGTGGAATGAGCGATACGTCCCCTGCCTTACATTCGATCCTGGTACCATCATCCAATTCCACAATCATGCTGCCGGATATCAGGTACTGAAAATGGGAACTTTCACAGCTATCGGTATTCGCTATCGGTTTAATCGAAGTGGACCACCGCCACCCCGGTTGCAAGGTGGCTCTCGCAAGAGTTTTTCCGCCGACCTCAATGAACTCTATTTTAGCCTTCGGAAAAGTTTTTACCCTGTCGGGAGTGCCGAGACTTTTCGATTCCGGCCTTACTAACGTTGATGGCATACCAACCCCCTTTAAAAGAAAATTTATAAGAACAGTCCATTGAACTTGAAAATCAAGGGTTGGAAGGATGGCAGGCGGATCCGGAAAAAACTATTCTAAAATCAGTCATCCCTGAACCCTATCCTGCCCCCTTCACACCTCTGAAATGCTCACATTGATACTACGCGCAAGGAGGGAGCAATATGATGGAAAAAACTTTAAGAAGTAAAGAAATTGTTGCTTTTGGCGGGGGACCCGAGCTTAAATCAAATGCCCTTGGTGGGGGAACCGAGCTTAAATCAAATGCCTTTGGTGGGGAAACCGCGCTGAGCGCGGTTTCCCCTGGTCGGAGCCGCGCAAAGCCGCGTCTCCGACTCACCCCATCCTGCGGAAGTGCGAGAGGATGCCTGCCTCGCTATGCTCAGCAGGCGCTCTCGCACCCCCGCAACGCTCCCATCAGGTAGAAAACACAGGAAAGATTATGAAAATCTGCAAGGGTTCAACATGTGGACTCTTTTTTGAAATTGAACAGGCATAGCGATCGCCTGGCAATCTGCTTCGTGGTTCCCTGAGCTTACTGCAAGGAGAATCAATTTATTAAAAAAACCTCTTGAACGGTAACACCAAAAAAAACCCGTGATTTTAACTTTTCGCGATGAGGCCAAAATAAAAAAACCACTCTGAAGAGTATCTCTTCGATGAAGGAGCTGCCCCCTTGTATTGCTCATCGAAGAATGCTCTTTATCAGAGTGGAATTACTTACTCCTCTATTATTTCAAAAGGCAGGGTACAGGCCGGTATCATCCTGCTTATCTCTCTGCAATTAAACGAACCAAAACCGGCCTGCGCCGTGCTATTAGATTTCTCCCTTTCCCTTTTAACCTTGCTTCAATCTCTTCCCTGAGAAGTGTTCATAAATACTACGGATAAGAGGAGGGGGATAGTATCGGTGAATTGTTCTCCATAAATAGAAAAGCCTTTATGCCCATTCTCTCCTCGGCCTCAAAGCGAATGCTCAATATCGGCCCATGAAAGAAAAAACCAACCGGCAGGGGAGATAATAATTGACTTTGAGCATCGGCGGAGCTTAATGTATCATACTGAAAAGGACCGATATTTCATGGAGTGCCTTTTCCCCTTAAAATCATTTGTTATTCGAGACTGGAAAGACAGCCTGCTCCCTGAATGAAGACCAGGCTTTCGAGTTGCAGGTCTGCATATTGAATGGCCGGTGGAATATCTGCAGAGGCTCAAAAGCATTTCGGAAATATAGGCGGAAAAGGTAATCAGTTGTTATCCACGTACGGGTCCTTCATATATTCCGTGGACCCGATCGTTTTCGGCATATACTCGGAATAATCACGTTTTGACTCCACAGGCATGACGGAGCCGAAAGGCTTCTGAAACGATCCCTTACTTTGATTGATATCAGCAAATTGCCCGATTCTCTTCGGAAAAAAAGGATGGGAGCTCAAAACCTCGGAAAACCATACCCAGAACCCGCCTCGTGTTGAGGAGTCTTCCAGATAATTTTTGATGTTGACCCACTTGTACAAATCTTTCCCGACGCTCAGGATCAGCATTCCCTGCGTGGCCCCGGAAGGCGACAATGCATGACCTATGCTGTCGCACGTGTATTCGCACGCCCGGGAGTACGCCACCTGGAGAAACGGCACGATCATCGATGGAAAGAGCCAGAAATTTTTGCTCGCGTGATTTCGCTTGACATGGCCGAGTTCATGGCCGACAATGAACGAAACGGCATCCCGGCCCTCCGTATACGCCGCTTCAAGCACGCCCGAAAGCAATACGACATAATTGCTGCCGATGAATCTGGTCGCGAATGCATTGAGGATTTCGCCCGATTGGAGGATGTATAACGATGGAATTTTCGTTAACCCCAGTTTTTTGCAATGCTGCTCGAAGATCTTGTGGATGTCTGGAAATTGTTCCGGAGAAATCCTGACGCATGAGCCGCGAAGGTAGCCGATCATCAAGCCCTTTTTTATCAAAAGGTAAAGAATGATGATAAGCGCGTAAGACGCGAAGACCCAAAGCATAGCCGCGATCCTTGCCGGCACCTTGATTAGCATGGCAATACCGGCGATGACGATTAACGTTGCGAATATCTTGATAATAAAGTAGGCTTTTTCTTTCCCATTGACCTTGTAATTCAGTGTTTCATCCATGGAGCTCTCTCTTTCTCTGCAGATTTTCAATCGGGGCCGAGTTCCAATAATATAAGAATAGCCTGACCTCAAAGGAAATTTATTTCGCAGGATTTGGAGCTCCCCGAACCAGAGCTTCTGGGGATCTTCAATTTCTTTTCCTGTACTGAATTTCGCAACTCCTATTAATTCAACCGCTTAAGCGTAGTCGTCACCATAGTCGGCGTTTCAGGGCATAGTTTAAGGGCTCCGCAACCTACTCGGCCTGGCCGGTTTGAGCGGTTTGAAATAGTCCAGTCGCTTCTGACTTCTAACGCAATGAATTCCCCGAAATTATTTCACTTCCAGTGCCTCGCGAGCCTTGCTGAGAAGGTCGTCTGGATCGATGCGGACCTTAATATCGGGATTGGAATGAGCGAATCTGATAATGCCTTTTTTATCGACAACAAACGCTGCCGGGACGGGAAGCATATGATGCTTTGGTCCGGAGGCTTTTTCAAGATCGATCCCGTGAAACTGCATTTTAGCAAAGGTGGCACTATCAACGGTGTAGGCCAATCCAAAGGCCCTCGCAGCGTTCATGGTACTGTCGGAGTAAAGGGAATATTTTAAATGATGCTTCTCTATTGTTTTGTCCAACTCAGAGATCCTGTCCGCGCTTATCGCTATAATCTGATATCCAAGATGGATAAGGTCCGGTTCAATCTGCTGCAACTTTGCCAGATGTGCATTACAATAGGGACACCATCCACCTCGATAAAAAATCACAATAGACGGCTTTTTGGAAACCAGCCGACGCAGAAAGATTTCTTTTCCTTTTATGCTCGTGACGGTAACATTGGGAATGGTATCTCCCATCACCAATGGTTTTGCAACGGTGGTACTATCGCTCACCGGTTTCCCTTCCGCCAGAACCTGCATTCCAAAAAGGCAGGTGGTGACGAGCGTGGTAATGAAATGCCGGGCAGACATGATGTAAGGTCCTCTCCTCGAGAGCTGAAATCCATGCTTCAAAAGCCGCAAAAAACCATGATTATTTCGGCAATTAAATTTCCCGGTTCCTCAATAAGGATCCCCGAGCCTGCCGCCCTAAAGCCTCGAGAAATCGGCCTGGCATTTATTGCCAAAGGTAAATGAACAGATCCTGGCCCCCGTTCCCTGCGGATAGAGCCGGAGTTCATGGTTGCGACTGTCTTCTTTCGTTACCAGATAGTACATGCGCGCTTCAACGATTTTGATGATCGAACGCCCCCGGGCATCGAATGACAGGTCTTTACCGGCCATACTCTTCGGGATCGGCTTCCCGTCCCTCGTGATAACAAGGGTGGACGCGCCGCCCTGCGCCGGGCGGTTGAAGACGGCATATACATCGGCTGCATGGTAGGTTATTCCAAGGTAATTTTCCGGGTCCGGCGCCGCCTTTACCGATTCGAAATCGTCGGGATTGTTGCGCCAGGGTCCCGAAACAAAAAATCCTCTCTCTACGCGCACGCCGGTAGGTTTGTAATTAACGATGCTGTCGCCATGAAACCCCTCGGGATTGGCGATTTTTCCGCCCCAGAGGCCTCCGCGTTCATAACCGATATACGTTTCCTCGCTCTGGCTTCCGCATCCGGGCGCTTCAATCGAGATATCGGGTCCGATGGTGAACTTCGAGAAGTCGTCAGCCGGATGCAGCTCCTTGAGCAGGTCCTGGATTTTTTTCTCAAGCTTCCCATAGTCGCCTTCCCCTTCATGAACTTCCCGGATAGTGCCTTTGCCGTCAATGAGGAACGAGAGAGGCCAGCTATTTGCCTTATACCGGTTCCAGACCGAGTCCTGGATATCCGCTATGGCCGGGTAGGGCAGGTGCATGTGCGAGTAGCCGATTTTTACATTATCCAGATCGGAAGCAAAGGCGAACTCTCCCTTATGGACGCCGACTATTTCAAACCCGTAAGGATGATAGCGCCGGTAGAGTTCTTTAAGGTGCGGAAAAGTTCGTATGCAGTTGATGCAGGTATACTCCCAGAAATCGACGAGAACGACTTTGCCTTTCAGATCGGCGGCAAAGGAGTGCGCCTGCCCCGAAAGCCAGATCGAATTGCCCGGAAAATCGGGAACCTGGCTTCCTTCGGGAAGCTGGCAAAATCCCGGGTAAGCTGCCAGGAGCAGGATGGCCATCGTTTGCAGCGCAAAGACTCCGGTTTTCCCCATGAGATCTCCCTTTTGACGAAAAAGATAACGTTATTCGCAATTTCCGTGCCGGAAAAATCTTATGAACAAATATTATCCGGTTTTGCAAGCATGGTATTGTCGATGAGGGAAGTATTCCCAGGCTGAGGGCAGAAAAAAAGCCTGCCTGCGCTTTGATCCGCAGACAGGCTCTCTTGAAAATTGAAAGTATACGCAGTTACTTCGTCGAATTGCTTCCCATTGTCGGTGCCATTGGAGCTGCCGGCATCTTCTTTGCGGGCTTTGCAGTAATCTTGCACGCTACCATTTTACCGTCTTTCATCATGTAGGAAACCGATACTTTGTCGCCGGTTTTGATGTCGGCGAGCATCGTGCCCTTCGGCATAACCATCGTCGAATCGGTTGTGGAGAGGGTATCATCCATCTTCTTGCCCTTCGGCGTAATAATAAGTGTGCTGGAAATGGCATCAACGGATACGACGGTTCCCCAGATCATTTTTCCTTTTGCAGCCTTCATCGTCTTGGGGGCAGGGGTCATTTTCGTGGACATCGTGCTCGTGGAATCCGCAACGGCGAAACTGCAGGCAACGAGACCGGCAATAAGGGCCTGGTACAACTTCATACAAACCTCCTTGGAATTGAGTGGGGAAGGGATGATACTCGAAGAAGCCATTCGGCTTTTTAAAATCTATGGTTGATTTTAAGCAACAATTCGTGTGCCAACCGGAATATGAGTTGCCATAAGGCTATTTTCTATATTTATCAAAATTAACCCTGTAAAATTGCAGCAATAATATGGTGAGCTTTTATGGTTGAACTTAAGAGAGTGAAATGCAACCAAATGGTAAAAGACACTGACCAAAACGTTAAATTTTTATTGCCTTTATTTTCCCTCACCTTCGCCCGACTGACAGGAAAGTTATTCTCGATACAGCATTCTTTTTTTGCCGGATCCCGTGGCCACCTCGTCCCATTTATTTAAACTTCTACCCAGTTCAGGGTCTTCCTGCCGTAGAATATCCCTTATTTCCGGATAGTGTTCCTCGTAATACTTATTCATGAAGGCAAGAAATAATTGCTCGTCTTCCATGGGTTCAAGCTTTAAAAGTTCCCGATACGGCTTAGCAGTGCCATGCGGCTCTCCAAGGTCCCAGTGGTATTCAACAAACTCATAATTATAGCCGAATTTGAACCGGCTGATGAGGAACCCCCTCTTTTTGGCGACAAAAAGACCAAGTAAGGCGTGCCTTGCAAAGATAACGTAGAGATAGCCGTCTTTACAATTTTCCAATGGAATCATATGATTACCTGCCCTCATTATTCTGATATCCAATCCATTTTGCCACCGCATCCTTTGTCTCGTTCGATGGCTGCCCATTGCTTACCGTTCTCAGTTGGGCCGGCAGGTACTTACCGTTCTCACCCTGAATTTCAAGGGTTGCCCGCTCAGGCTTCAGGACCCGATAAATGTAGCACTTGCCATCCATAACCCTTTCGGCGTAAGACAAGACGCAGTTATGCATCACCCTTCCCTCCTCTGCCAGCTCTTCAAAGGTGGTGATCGGGACGACTTCATCGATACTGGGAATAGGCGGCGAAGGGAACGCGTTCGTACCATAGATGTCGATGAATCTCTGAATTTGCTGCTGTGATACACGAGCATTCAGCCTCGCGGACCATCGGTCATGCAGCTTCTTTAGACAACTTATTGATTTACATCTCGTTATAATCCGTGTAGCATTTTCAATGCCCAGCGAATTACCGAGGGATTTACTGTCATTCCAGAGCCTGACCACATCTTTGCAGCGGCTCGAATCGAAGACTTCACGATTGCTGCTCGCGAGCCAGAATATGAAATCCATTCGGGCGTTCCAAATGGTCAACACTTCACCCGGTATGGTCCTGACTGTCTTAGCAAGCCGCAGTATAGCACGGTCCCGGATCAACTTCTTCGCTTCCCTGCATGCAGCTTCGGTGTAGGCGTTGAAGCGGATTTTTCCGATTACCCGCACCATGGATTCAGAGGCAAGACCGCCTGCGAAGGCGATGATCTCCTTTCTCTTCTTGAAGGCCCATAGGCACCCGTCTCTAACAGGGATTCCTTTTTCGACGATGGTATCGGCCATTATCAGGGCGAGTAGCGGGTTGCTTTGGCAAAGCTCTATAATTTTGGGGAAATCCTTGATCATCCGGAGCAGCACGAACTGCCGCCATCGGAACGGCTTCAGTACACCTCGAACCTCGGTTGGAATTCCCAGAGCGTACCGCTCAATCGGTGAAATGCCTTCCCCTATCTCAAGATTTATTGGTAATCCAAGGTCCCAGGCCTCGTCTTCCCAAGCCTGGGTATTCATATCCCAGCGTGACGCGGTGAGACCCTGATCCCAGGTTCCAAGTCGCAGGCATACTCCGAGCAGCTCTCTGAAGTCGATGTAGAGGAAGCCCAGACCCTCGTCGAACCAGGCAGTTTCTATTGGTTCTGGAGGAAAAGATGGAAAGGGTTCGCTCAACGGTACATCCTATATATATGGTTTAATAGTTCCATTTGCTTTGTTCGAGAAAACCCCTTGAAGCGGTTGATGGGGGCTTCCATTACTAGAGGGTTTCTCCGCAGGGTCAATGCGTCCATTTCTTTCTCAGCTTAAGGTGCGGACATCGTCATTCCTTCTCCTATTTAATAGCCAGCTTTTACCCATATCTTTTAACCAGCATCCTTCCCATTTCTCGCAGTTCAGTTTTCAGCTTAATGGGCCCCAAGACCTCAGCATCGGGCCAGCAAAGTATCCAGTTCAATAGGTCTATCCCTATGGCAACATTTAGGGAGAGGACAATGTTCCCTTTTTTATCCTTCGACAGCTGTTGAGTCCTGTGAAATCGTCGTTCCGAAAAAATTCTGGTATAGTATTCATCTGGTGGAAATTTGATCCTGACCCGTTCCGGCTTATCATCGGCAGGGTCTAACAACCCGAAGCTTGTGGTGAGGCGTGCATTGAACTTTTTAAGTTGTTTGGTGTCCGGGGTAAAGGTCTCTCTGATCAGTTCGGCTTTCATTACCCGACAAAGCTTGATGTAAAAATTCCAAGGCTTTCCTTCCTCAGGCAGGCAACTGAAAAACAGTTCACCTTTAAAGAGAATCAGCTTTATGGGACTTATTATCATCTCGCGAGGAATTTCATCGGATGGTTTCAGATATTGAATAACGAGCTTCTGTCTTTTCACCAGAGAGGTTATCAGGCAATTGAATAAATGATCATCCAGGGGTAACGAGGTTTCACCGCCATAGAGAAAGGTGGATTCTTCAAGCATTTCGTCGAGGTCTTCGAATAGATCATATTCGGCATCACCGGCAAGGTCGGTGATGGTCTCAGACAGTTGTTCCAATGCCTTTGCCTTCTGCGGAAAAAATGGTTGCAGCCGCTTTAAGACAAAGAATGCAAGCAGGTTGTTTTGCTGCATGGGCAAGGTCAGTTTATTTCGCATATCCTGCTCAATGAAATAATGCAGCTGCTTATTTACCCTTACACATCCGACACCGGAGTCTGCAATTTCCACGAGGTCTTTAAGATCACGTTGGACATTCCGTAAAGAGACATTGGTGTCCGCGCCTTCTTCGAGATATTCTTTGATCTCCTGAACCGTAAAACGGCGTTTCCGGTTCCGAATCAGATGCGAATAGACTGCAATTATGCGCCGATATTTCGGAATCTCCGTAACCCTGGGGTTCATTTCATCCTCCTCAATAAATTAAATCGGGTTTGCGACAATAGATGTCGTTATCGAAAATTATAATATACATTGTCATCCAGAAGGCCACATTTTGCAAGACCGCACTATGAAATTGAACGAAATCCAGGAAAAAATCGGTATCGGCAAACAAAACCTGAAGGAAATAAATCTCCCGATAAAATCCTATATGGTTGTCATGCTTGGGCCAAATCAGTACCTGGCCGGTCAGATAACTGCCGACAATCCTTATCTTTTATTAAAGGAGTCCAACTTTGAACCGGGTCAGAGATTGTATCCGCTCATCGAAAGGGCGCAAAAATATTGCAACCTCGGAAATGTGAATAAAAAACTCAGTGATAGTAATGAAAAGGAAAAACTGCTCATTGAGCAAAACGAAAAGGAAATGGATCGTATTCAGAGAGAACTAAGCGAAAAAATCCCAGAGCTTGAATTCGTTGAACCTCAATGCGAACTGAGATTCTATGACTTGGAAATAGAAAAAATCCAGTCAATAAAGCTCCATCCAATTGTTCAAAAAATTGGGAAGACAACTATGTCTCCTGCATGTACCAGAATTGTAATCGGATAAAGGGGCACACATGTGCTTTAATTGTGTTACAGAAGGAAGTGTCGAACTAAGATTCAGCGCAGGTAGTAATCCAGAATTCATGCGGTATCCTGGTCCACGCGATCCCGATGCCTTAGGCTATCCGGCCGAGACCATGTTATACCCGTTTTGGCTTTTTGTCGATGATGATATCGCTGCAGCAATACGGTACTCCAATGGGTGTACATCTTCCGCAGAAATATCAAAAATCGTTATATGCCGCATCGTTTCACGGTTCCTCGCTGAGGGGTTTGATGCTCATCTCTGGGAGGAGCTGGTTTCGCTTTGCGGTAAGGAAGCTTTGCGGGAAGAAATTGAATCTCCCCTGCCGGCAACCCTTAACCTAAACCTTGGTCGCTTCTGGAGCATGCAATTTACATACGATCACATATCATCACAGGAGTTCTGGAATGATCTAAGAAAGCCTGATGATGTTTTGCTCAGGCATTGTGAAGAAATGCTCGTATCTCTTTTGGAATTCCGGGACTGGTATTACCTGTCCGACAGGGAGGATGCTCATATGGAAATGTTTTTTGATTACAAAATGTTTGGCGGATATCCCGCACCCATCTGTTTTTTTGCGTTGCAGTATATCTATCAATATTCAGGCTCGGTTGATTTGCTCCACGCATTTGCCGAAAAGCCCGATGATAAGCCATATTTTATTTCGCAATATGGCATGTGGGCAGTTTTTCTCATGAAATCATTCGAGCTTCTTGTGAAACGTCTCGGATTCAGGCCCGCATGTGAGCGGTGTGCGCGGGTCGCGGTTCAATGTTTCTTGAATGCGCTATCATTACCGACAACGACTCTAACTGACGTCAGGGGAGCTATTGAATTTTTAAAAACACAAGTGCAACCCCATCTCTATCACACTCTGGGGCCAGAATTTCCCAAAAACGAATTGGAAATATTGGAAACTCTTGAAGCATCCTACTTAGAAAACAAAACACCATATCGACCATTTTTGCCGCCGCTGTCTTCAAAATAGGAATAATTTCGTGGTTTGGGAAGTGTGGAGATGAGGGTTGAATTCTGAGTAATGGGTTTACTGTGATTTCTTTTGGGCGGCAATTATTTTATTATCCGGAAGTGATGTTTATTTTAATTATGATGACGAATCAACAATTCTGTTTTACATACAGGGCCCTAAAACGCACGTATCCCCAGGGCCCCAGAAATTAAATCAAATTCAGTTGGGAGGTTTCCCCTGTTTGTTCAAGAATATCCATCATTCATTAAAGGAGACCAAAATGGATCAGTGTAAAACGTGTTATGGTTCCAAGACTATTCCTTGCCCAGTATGTAATGGGCAAGGTAGAATCAATGGAAAGGAATGTCATTCATGCGGTGGAGATAAAAAGAAGTGCTGCCCAAAATGTGGAGGAACGGGACAGTCCTGATCTTGACCCGGAAAAACTGGAAGAGATGGCGACCAAGTACGCCGTGCTGGTCGATGACGCCGAAAACCGAGGCCATACTATGGATAATTACGGCAACTATGACGAAGGGACTGCGCAAACCATTCAATCTTATCCTGATTACCTCTGGATCTATATTCATCCGTGACAAAATCGACTTGAGTAGACATGGCGGAATTCCCGTCATGAATTGGCACTCATCATTATTTTCAACAAGGAGCCATTATGGCGGAAACAGTTCAAGATATGAATGATGCACTTCGCAATTTGTACGAGGCACACACCTCTCACTTTGACCGTTTCAACAATGAAGAGGAGGATACATCTAATCCGTTTCTTATCCAGGCACCGAGCGATTATCTTGAAAAAAAGACAAGAATTATGGTGTTCGGGCAGGAGACAAATACTTGGTATAGTAATTTAAAGAACAACGAAATATCAAAACTGATGGAAGTGCATGGAAACTTCGAATACGAAGGATTGTGCGCTAGGCCTTTTGCTCGAATACTGACAGATCTGAAGAATGAAATCCCCAACTCGTCATTGATTTGGAATAATGTTTTGAAAGTTGGGCGATACAAGGAAAGTGGCATGCCTTCCTACGAAATGATTAAGTATGTCCACGGAAATTTCAATGTCCTGAAAAAGGAAATTGAAATTTTGAAACCTGATTTTCTTCTTTTCTTTTCGTCATACAAGTATGATGATTTCATAATAAACCAACTTGGAAATTTTGATGTAACAGCCGTTGATGGGTTTAGCGAAAATGAACTTGCTACATTTACGTTTGAAGACAATCTCCGAATCAAAAGGGCGATGCGCACATATCACCCTGGGTATTTAAATCGTGCCGGTCTGTGGTCTCGGGTCTTTGAAGAATTGAAACGACAAGTTCTTGCAAATTAGCAGAGAAAGGCACCACAACCCGGTGCCTTTTTTATACCTACCCCGTCGCCGATTGCTATCGATGAATTATTGAATCTGGATCCATAAAATTGGGAGAACACCGGTAGTCCGGCAATGTGCCAATAGAGGTCAAAAAGGAGGAACACACAGGTCTCTATGTTTATTGTCCGTGCGCCGAAAAAAACTAAATGGAAACCCTTGGATTTCCATTATTACCCCTCTTCCTGATTCCTTCCCAGAGACACATTTGCTTGCTTACGCAGGCCGGTGACAAGCACGATATGTTTACCGATGTGAATTTGAAAGTGTCCCGAAGTGTGCTAAATTGTCCACACTGATGGGGTATTCGGGTGCCTAAACTGTTACCGGGCACTTCAAATCCAGCCACTTGTGGGCACTTCAAAACCAGCCACTCTTCCTGACAATGAAAATAGGTTAAGGTTTCTCCTTCCGGTTATGTTTTGCTAATCTAAAGCTTGGTCCGGTGATATTAAAAACGATTGCGTTTTCCAGGAAGCGGTCGAGCAGTGCTGCGGTTGCAGCGGTATCACCAAGGATAGCTGCCCAGTCTGAGACGATTCTGTTTGTAGAAATGATTGTGGACCCATTCAGATGCCTTCGATGAATAACTTCGAGCAGGTCATCGGCGGTATTCTGTGGCATTTTTTTCATGCCGAGTTCATCAATGATTAGAAGGTTTACTTTGATAAGAGCGGAGAGATAGCTTTTCCGGGCTCTTGGCGTTTCTGCCTCAGCTATTTCCGCAACCAGGTCAAAGGCGCTTTTATGCAGAACCGTGTAGCCGTTATGGATGGCGGCAATGCCTGTCGCAATGGCAAGATGTGATTTTCCAACACCAGGTGGCCCGA
>CAWDOZ010000100.1:0-5161 GCA_963803935.1 uncultured Fibrobacterota bacterium
TCTCGATGAGCCCGGACACCCGGGCTATCTCCTTGCTAACTCGCTCCAATTCGACCTTCCGGTCGATGAGCCCTTCGAGCAGGAGGAACACCTGCATGCCTGCCGCCACCGCCGACCCGGCGAAGGAGGGCCGTTTTGCAGCAGGATCGATGACGGTCTCGGAGAGCCGTGCAAACTGGTTTATCAGCGGCGTCTGGGTGCCCAGGAACCCGGCATCCTCGACGGTTCCCGGCATGACGATGGCGCGGCCGATCTTGTCGGGCGGAACGTTGTTCTCGGACCTGATGGTCCTGAGGGCCGTAACGAGTTCGGTAACCAGGCCGAACTGCCGTTCGCTTTGCGCATCGATTAAGGTCGGATCGGGCGTCGGGTAGTGCGCGATCATGACCGAAGGGGCGTCGATAATTTCGCCGAACTCCGCCTTTTCACGCAGGTGCGACCAGATCTCCTCGGTGATGAAGGGCATGATCGGGTGGAGCAGCTTGAGGATGGAGCCGAGGACATACACCGCCGTCGCCCAGGCGTCGTTTTTCCGCAGTTCATCCTCCGACTGGTAAATATCGGCCTTCTTGGCCTCCACGAACCAGTCGCAGAACTCGTGCCAGGTAAAGTCGTAGATCGTATGGGCCGCCTCATTGGCCCGGTAGCCGGTTATGGCGGCGGTCATGGAGTCAATGACTCCCTGTAAACGGCTGAGGATCCAGCGGTCCTCGGCCTTGCGGCGATTGGCCGGCGGCAGTCCCGCAATCGTAATGCGGCCCTCGATGGTGGAGAGCAGAAAGCGCGAGGCGTTCCAGAGCTTGTTGGCGAAGTTGCGGCCGATGTCGAAAGTATCCTTGCTCAGGAACACGTCCGCGCCCTGCGCCGTGATCATGATGATGGAGAAGCGCACCGCGTCGGCACCGCATACCGGAATGATCTCCATGGGGTCGAGGGCATTGCCGAGCGATTTGCTCATCTTCCGGCCCGATTTGTCGCGCACCGTGCCGTGGAGCAGGATATCGGTGAAGGGTAGCTTTCCCGTAAAGTGCAAACCGGCCATGATCATGCGCGCAACCCAGAAGAAGATGATCTCCGGGGCCGTCATGAGCGAATCGGTGGGGTAAAATTTCTCCAGGGTGGCGGTCCGGTCGGGCCATCCCATGGTGGAAAACGGCCAGAGCCAGGAGGAAAACCACGTGTCAAGAACATCGTCGTCCTGCCGGAGCGCGGTGCCGCCGCAGCGCGGACAGCTTTCGGGTGTTTCCTCGGCAACGATCACTTCACCGCAGGCGCAGTACCATACCGGTATCCGGTGGCCCCACCAGATCTGCCGGGAGATGCACCAGTCGCGGATATTTTCCATCCACTCGACGTAGGTCCTCTTCCAGCGCGACGGGTAGAAGTGCAGGCGATCGTCAAGAGCCGCCCGGAGCGCTCCTTCGGAAAGCGGCTTCATGCGCACGAACCACTGGTCGCTGTAGTAAGGCTCGACAACCGTGTGGCAGCGGTAGCAGTGCCCGACCGCGTGCCGGTGCGGTTCGATTTTTTCGACCAGGCCAAGCGCGGTGAGGTCCTCCACAACCATGGCGCGCGCGGTAAAGCGGTCGACGCCGCGGTATTTATCCGGAACGCTCCCGGCCATGAGGCCGCCCTCGTCCATGACGACGATGGGTTCCATGGCATGGCGCAGGCTCATCTGGAAGTCGTTGGGGTCGTGGGCCGGGGTTACCTTGACCGCCCCGGTGCCGAACTCCCGGTCCACGAAATCGTCGGTGATAAGGGGAATTTCGCGGTCGACAAGGGGCAGCATGAGCTTTGCGCCGTGGACGTTCCGGTACCGCTCGTCCTTCGGGTTCACGGCAACAGCCGTGTCGCCGAGCATGGTTTCCGGCCGTGTGGTAGCCACGGTAACGTAGCCGGATCCGTCGGCAAAGGGGTAGCGGAAGTGGTAGAGTTTGCCGTCGAGTTCGCGGTGCTCGGCCTCCTCGTCGGAGAGCGCGGTGCGGCAGCGCGGGCACCAGTTGATGATGTATTTGCCCTTGTAAATAAGGTCCTCGCGGTAGAGCTGCACGAATACCCGCCGTACGGCGCGCGAAAGCCCCTCGTCCATGGTGAACCGTTCACGGTCCCAGTCGCACGAGGACCCGAGCTTCTTGAGCTGGCCCGCGATCACGGCATGGTGGGTGTCCTTCCACTTCCAGACCTCCCCGATGAACGCTTCGCGGCCGAGGTCGTAGCGCGTTTTTTTCTCTCTGGCAAGTTTGCGCTCGACGACATTCTGGGTGGCAATGCCTGCATGGTCGGTTCCCGGCATCCAGAGCGTCTCGAATCCGGCCATCCGCTTGTAGCGGATGAGGATATCCTGCAGCGTGTTGTTGAGCGCATGGCCCATGTGCAGCACGCCGGTAACGTTCGGCGGCGGGATGACAATGGAGAATTTCGGCTTTGCGGAGGCTTCATCCGCGTGGAAATAGCCGTGTTCACGCCAGAAGGCGTACCAGCGGTCTTCGACAAGCGAGGGATTGTATTGTTTTTCCATAAGTGTAGTAGAATATAAAATACGGAGAGGTTAAGGCGTTCAAAGGATGAGGGCGGAAGGATGAAGGATGAAAATAGATTTTAATTCGAGGTCAAAATAAAAAAGGGCGACCGCGGGCCGCCCCTGCGAATTCGCCGGTTTTATTGAATCTTTTCCCGGTGTTTTCTACCTTAAAAGAGGGCGTTGCGGGAGGGGGAGTGCGTTTGCCTTCAGGCAAACATCGCCTCCCCCTTCCGCTGGAAGGGGTGTGTCGGAGACGCGGCTTTGCGCGGCTCCGACCAGGGGGAACCGCCCTATGGGCGGTTCCCCCACCAGAGGTCAGGAAAACATATTTCCCGTCAACTCTTCAAATGTCGGGCCCGTCATCTCGGGAACGAGTTCCCGGATGCTGTCGTAAATGACGCGGATGGAGCCGAGATCGACATTGCTCCTGAGTTCGTGGACAAAGCGGTCCATGCGGTCCGGATCGAGGTTCAGGTTTTTCTGGACGCGGATCTTGTCGAAAGAGGTTTTGACGACGTTTTCCATTTCGGAAAGCAGCACTTCCTCGATCTTTTCACCGGGCCGCATGCCGGTTATCTGGATTTCGATATCCTCCCCCACCTTGAGTCCGGAGAGCTCGATGAGGTTCCGCGCGAGATCGATGATTTTGATCGGGTCGCCCATCTCCAGCATGAAAATTACGCGCGATTCGTTGAGGGTCGAAGCCTGCAGCACGAGCTGCACCGCCTCGGGAATGGACATGAAAAATCGCCGCGCATCCGGGTCGGTAACCGTGACCGGGCCGCCTTCACGGATCTGGCGCTGGAACAGCGGGATGACGCTCCCGGAAGAGCCGAGCACATTGCCGAACCGGACAACGTTGAACAGGGTTTTCGACGGGTGCCGTTCGAGGATGATCCGCTCGGCAAGGCGCTTCGAAATTCCCATGGTGCCGCGCGGATTCACCGCCTTGTCCGTTGAGATCATGACGAACTGGCTGACCCCGTGGCGTTCGGCAAGAGACGCGAGCATCGACGTGCCGAGAACGTTGTTCTTCAGGCAGGCGATCGGGTTCCACTCCATGAGGTGAACATGTTTGTACGCCGCGGCATGGTAGATGAAATCCGGGGGAAAGCGCCGGAAAAGGGGCTCCATGAATCCGTTGTCAAGGATGCTGCCGACTATCGTATGGATGCTGATGTCGCGATACTGACGCTTGAGCTCGGAATCGACCTGGTAGGCGCTCTGCTCGCTCGCATCGAGCAGCAGCATGCGCGCCGGCCGGTAGGCGGCCACCTGGAAACAGAGCTCCGAGCCGATCGACCCTCCCGCGCCGGTGATGAGCACCGTTCTGCCGGCAAGCTGCCGCCGGACATGGGTATCATCGAGCCTGATATTCGGCCGTGACAGGAGGTCTTCGATGGATACATCCCGGATCTTGTTCACCGTATGGCGCCCGCTCATGATGTTGAGCATGGAAGGAACGATCTTGAATTTGACTTCCCAATCGGGAATCTTTGCCGCGTCCATCACCTCCCGCACCACCTTGTTGGTCGCCTCGGGAATCGCGATGAATATCTCATTTACACGATGCTTCTTGATCTGGTGCCGTATCGACGTCAAATCGCCCAGAACCTTTATTCCCTGTATGCGCTTACCGATAAGATTCCGATCGCGGTCGATGAACCCGATGGGAATGTAATTCTTGTTCTTTCCGGTTTTAAGGCTCTTTGCGATTTCATTACCCGCAGACCCGGCGCCCACGATGATCACGTTGCGCGCCATGTCGCTCATGGGAATGAACGCTTCGCGGAAGATGCGGATGGTGAATCGGGTGCCGCCGTTGCACAGGATGAACAGGGTGAAATTGAGAAGGTAGATCGAACGGGGATACCCGGTAAATTTTCCGCTGAATACGATGACCACCATGAAAATGAGCGAGGAGAGGGCCGATACCTTGACGATATCCTTGAGGTCGTCCACCGAAACATACCGCCAGATACCCTGATACAAGTTGAAAAAACCGGAAATGACCAGGAATATGATTACATTGATCGGCAGCGAGTGGAGAAAAAGCGTGGGATAGGTGTGCCACGGATAGAAGGCTCCTCCAAGCGTAAAATCAAACCGCAGGAAAAACGAGAGCCAGAGCGATACGGCGGCGAATGCTGCATGCAGCGAAATGATAAGCGGCAATCGGTATTTCAAGAGAGCGTTAGTTATAAGAATCGGCATCGGTACTCCTGACCTGATTGTAGCGTAACACCGTGGTGACTAACTGCGATACGGCTCCGGCGAAACGACATTTCCACGCCGGGAGCGGGAGGCGCGCAGGATAGCGCACCGGCAAGGGGACGGGACGGATATCCGGCAATGAACCCATAGGGATAAAATAACCTCCGGCATCCCCTACGCGTGCTTCTTCCGGTGCATCACGGTATTGGTGATTATGTCAACAACCCGTTCGAGATCGACATCGGAGAGCGAGCTTCCCGACGGCAGGCATAAACCCTCCCGGAAAAGCGTTTCAGAGGTACCGTTCAGGTAGGCCGGGCACTCCCTGAAAACCGGCTGCAGGTGCATCGGTTTCCAGAGGGGTCTGCTTTCGATATTTTCCCCTTCGAGCGCAAGGCGGATATCTTCCGGCGTAACGCCTGA
>CAWDOZ010000101.1:0-57799 GCA_963803935.1 uncultured Fibrobacterota bacterium
TCATGTGTTTGCTTCATTTGATATTCTCTCCGTAGAAATTTCGGTCAAATTATTCGTACTTATATAGCAGATCGAATGAGATATACATTTGTATTTTCTTAATTATTTCATTTATTCACTTCGATAGGTTTATCATTGACTCAAGGGATCGCGATCTTAATGCTTGTTTGAATTTGGGGAGAATTGCTGAATAAGGTAGCAATAAAATGCTTTGCATCCAAAGTATCAACTCTCCATGAGGTTGGTGTGCTCGAATCCCAATTACTCCAATCAGGCGCGTCACAAGAATCCGAGGTGTTAAATCTGTCCGCCCCACTGGAATAAAAAATGGTATCGTCAGCATAATGCCATCGAAAATTCCATTCATAAGTCGGACAGGTGCCGGGCAAGGAATCGACCATGAAACCAGTAGAATCACTTTTATAAGTTATGTACGCGCCGGGAAATGCGGTAGAATCGGGGCTGAAATATGCTTGATATGTCCCGATTATCATGGATTCCGGGGAAGGGGAAGGCTGGGTGGAAGTCCTATTGCAGGTGAGCGAAAAAATCACTGAGGTAACAACGATAAAAAGAAGAATGAGAGAATTAGTGATTTTCATACCTTTTCTCATAAAATAGTTTTACCAACGTACTTACAAAACCATTTTGGCTGTTTATTAGAGCGGACCCTCAACAAAACAAATGAAAATAATGTGCCCTCATTTTAAGTTTCCAACATTTTACTGGGTCAGCATAATAGTTTCCTTGGCGTTTTCCTGCCACAAAATTTTACTTAATTGATCTACTGTATAGCAACAAATTGTCCCAATTTCTTTGGCATTGTGCATCTTTATCGACTATCCCGAAATTGCAGTATTTTTATTAACCTTTCGATATTATCAATTTGATCAAGCTTAATTCTTAATGTACCATATGTCATTTTTTCTAAAAGCATATTGATAAAACGCGTAATATAAAGGCACCACAAAAAAACAACCAAATGCCAAATAAATCATCAGCTTGAAAAAACTAAATTTATTTAAAACCTCAATGCAACCACAAGTTATTTCTGAGATGGCAGATATAATAAAGACTATTTTCCATAACTTGCTAGAAAATATTTTTTTATTATACGTAAAACCGTATAAGGCTATAATAGCAAATGTCGAGTCGCTTAAATCAACAAAATGCAGGGCATTAAAGTCTTTCATTATGTTCATAATAATTGATATATATATGATTGTCATTAAGCACAAAAATACTTTCCATTTAAGCATTTCGCCTCCAAGTTATACGAATGTGCTATTTAACTTATAAAGCTTTCAAGTCAAAACATCCATAAATAAGATTATGAGCCAGAATTGTTTTTAGATACAGAGCCACAATGCTTTGGCTTTAATAAAAATAAATATGCCATTACGCCAGAAATAATGAAATTTTCAACCCATGATTTACAAGTGAATAAAACTACTACCAATGCATCATTTAAAGGAATTGGGGTGATTGGTTCTAATTTGGACCATCCCGTTACATGGTGAAAAATATCTGCCAATATAATAGCAATTAAAAATATAATCCATACTTTTATAAAATTTTTAGGCTTTTTCTTCATCCTTAGAGGTTCCTTTAGGGTCAAATGAGTTTATTAAGCAATCTGTTACTATTAAGGAGATATCATAGAAACGATATTATTAAAGGTTTGTACCAATTTACCATCTTGATACAACTTAATAGTGATGGTGATATTGTACGCTTCTTTGGCTGCAACTTGTGCTGTATGTGCTGCTTGGACAGCTACTTGTGCCGCTGAGGCGGCTACCTTTGCGGCTGTGTTTAAAGTATTAAATGTTGTACAAATGCCCTTCAGCATTTGAAATCCAGCTGCGGCAAAAAATTTGGATTATGATCCATAATTCCCATGGCCTGCACACCTTGAGAAATTTTGTAACCAGCATTTATTATTGGCACCATCGCAGGCGATTATAGCAAAGCTAAGCCATCTTCTGATAAACTTTCAAGCAACGGCGCGGCGAAAAAGCTACCATCATTATCTAACCCATTTATAACGCCTAAACCATTTCCTGAATAAGCGTAAGGCGACCAATATTGGAGCTGAGGATCGACGGCGTTCCACACTCCCACCAGCGGATCATAATATCTCTTCCCAAAATAATTCAGCCCCGTCCCCTCATCATCCAGCTCCTTCCCTGTGAACATCTCCCTCGACCGCCCCACTACCACCGGCATAACTATCGATATTTCCGTCCCATAGGCCAGGTAATTAGTCGCCTGCAGGATGGCCGATTTTCCGCCTGTAGCCGGTTCCATTACGGCTCTCGTCGATCGCCTGCCTGCTCAATACACATTTGCGGAACCGGCGAGGGTAATCCGTTAGTGCCTGCGAACGCAACGTCAAAGTCGCCTGGAACGATCGTACTGCCGCTAGTATTTGTTGCCAGGGGTGCTGGAATTGCGAGCGCAGAGGATGAAATAGGCATCTGGCTTCCGTTTTGATCCTGCACGATGAGAGCACCATGCGGAATATTCTGACCCATAGCGGTTACGGATTCAGTGGTAATAGGCTCGTTGTGATAGAGTGTTCCATCGGATTGAACCTTCAAAGTATCGAGCTGGGAGGCATTGGCGATAACCAAATCCTGGCCAATTCCTGAAGTCGGCGCAGCTGATATCCCCTCCTCGGTTGCGAGGCCATCAAAAACCTCTTTTTTTACCCTGTTCCCTGAGGCATCGTAGGTCATGACAACCGTCGAGGTTACGAGACTCAGGTTTGCGCTGGAAAAAGCCCGGACATCGCTCCAATTTTTCAAAATACTGCTGATGGAACTGTAAAGATAGAACTTCACCGGCATATTGCGCCAGTCGTATTCGACGATCATATTTTTGGATGCATCGCAAACCAGATTGCCCTTATTATCGTAGATGAAATTAGGCGCCGAGGCGGTGCCGACCTTTGTCGTGGTGCTGTCGGAGAATTTCCCGGAGGATAGTGCCGATGAATCATATAATTTCCGCACTCTCTTGATCCCCATCAAGGCTATAGAGCCCGGATAGAGACGATATTTATAAGAAAACGAGGCTTTTGCACCAGGAGGAGAAACTTATGAAACGTAACATCATCGCCATCGACACCGATAAGTGCACCGGGTGCGGGCTCTGCATCCCCAACTGCCCGGAGGGCGCACTGCAGATTATAGACGGCAAGGCGCGGCTGGTGAGCGACCTGCAATGCGACGGGCTGGGCGCCTGTCTCGGCCATTGCCCGGAAGGAGCCATTACCATCGAGGAACGCGAGGCCGTTGCCTACGATGAGGCTCTGGTCATGGGATCTATCGTGAAACAAGGGGAAGGCACGATTGCCGCGCACCTGAACCATCTCAAGGAACACGGCCAGACCGATTATTACCGTGAGGCATTGCGCTATCTGACCGACCACGGTATTGCGGTTCCGCATACCGCCGAAGCGGTTGCCCATGCAGGCTGCCCGGGTTCCCGCGCAAAGGCCTTTTCGGCAGAACAAAGCGTTGAAATGCATGCTCCGGCACCGGGAACCTCCCGGTTGTCCCACTGGCCCGTACAGATGCACCTGCTGTCGCCCCACTCACCGCATTTCAAGAATTCGGATTTCGTGCTGGCAGCCGATTGCACCGCCTTTGCCCTGGGAGCTTTTCACGACCTTATTCTTACCGGTAAGACACTCGGTATCGCCTGCCCCAAGCTGGATGATGCGCGGGAGATATACCGGGAAAAAATCCGGATGCTCATTGACGATGCCCGGATCAGTTCCTTGACCGTGGTCATCATGGAAGTTCCGTGCTGCGGAGGGCTGCTCCGCATTGCACAGGAGGCGGCGGAACTGGCGCAGCGTAAAGTACCGGTCAAATGCGTGACGGTGGGAATTCAGGGCGGCATCCTCGGTGAGACTCCGACTTGAACCGGCCTCCGGCATGAAGGTTTGCATTCGTGCGACTCATTAAATAATTTATGTATAACGCCCGATTATTCCGGCAAACCTGAACGAACGGGAGCTGCTGTGGCCGCGCCCGAATATCATGGAACGGGCAACGCCACTCCCTGAATAGCCGCTCAACCAGGGTATCCCCATGGAGGATTCTATGAAGGCGATCATCGATAAAAATGCGTGTATCGGCTGCGGACTTTGCGCTTCGGACTGTCCGGCAGTATATTCAATGACCGATGACAATATCGCGGTGGTCATCGCCGACCCCGTACCCGCGGAATACAAGGAAACCGCCCGACTTGCCGCAGAAAACTGCCCGGTCGCGGCCATTACCATAACCGACCGGTGAGGAATCGACCTTTGAATTTTCCCGAAATTGCCGATAATGTCTGGAAACTGGGAGTCACGGACTGGGATCGCCGTCTTTTCGATTCTCTGATTCCGCTCCCTGACGGTACCAGTTACAACTCTTACCTTGTGCGCGGCAGTGAAAAAACCGCTTTACTCGATACCGTCGATACCGCTCTCCCGGACCGGCTTCTCGAACAGCTCGATGGGGTCGGATCCATCGACTATATCATCGCCCACCACGCCGAACAGGATCATTCCGGCGCGATTGAAGCGGTTCTGGCGAAATATCCCTCCGCCGTAATCCTCTGCTCGAACAAGTGCAAGCCGATGCTCCAGGATCATCTCGGCATCGATGGAGCAAGGATCAGGGCGGTTCAGGACGGCAAGACCCTGTTGCTCGGCGACAAAACGCTCGAATTTATTGCAACGCCGTGGGTTCACTGGCCGGAAACCATGTCCACCTGGCTGCCCGAAGACCATGTACTGTTCTCCTGCGATTTTTTCGGTTCGCATCTGGCAACGAGCAGCGCCTGGGCGGACAACCGGGCACGCGTGTATGAGGCTGCCAAGCGCTATTACGCCGAAATTATGATGCCGTTCCGGCCCTCGGTGCGTACAAATATAGCAAAAATCAATACCCGCGACATCGCGGTCATCGCCCCAAGCCATGGTCCCTGTTACCGGGACCCGCAGTTCATCATTAAAAGCTACCAGGACTGGATTTCCGATACGCAGAAAAACGAGGTCGTGCTGCCGTATATCTCGATGCACGGCAGCACCCGGAAAATGGTCGATCACATGGTCTCCGCATTGTCGCAGCGCGGGATTACCGTGTATCAGTTCGATCTCAGCGTCACCGATATCGGTAAGCTCGCCATTGCACTGGTCGATGCCGCTACCCTGGTCATCGGGTCGCCGACGGTCCATATGGGCCCGCATCCGCTTGTTTTCTACGCTGCACATCTTGCAAACGTCCTTCGACCGAAGCTCAAATATGCATCGATCATCGGCTCATACGGCTGGGCGACCAAGGTGGTGGAGCATATTGCTCCCCTCATTCCGAACCTGAAGGTCGAGCTCCTTCCCCCGGTACTGTGCAAAGGTCTTCCGAAAGAACCGGATATCGCGGCGCTTGATAACCTCGCAATAGCCATCGCCGAAAAGCATTCGGTGCTTTGATGCTCCCGGCAGCAAGCTGCCGGGACCGCGAAGCCGCCTGAAATCTTCCCCAGGTACGGCAGCAAGAATTACTTGCAACGCTCCAGCCATGCCTGCTCAATTTTCTTCACGTTGCATTTCTGCATATCGAATGATATACTACAGATAGCCTGTTTGTATACCTCTCATAAGATATGTTCCGGGCCGGAAGCATGATCCGGACTTTGCCATGAAAAAAATGCCTGCGGGAAAATCGACGTTGTCAGCGACAAAGAGGAAATCAACGGGTTCGCGCCGATCCGGACCGGCCGGTCCGGAAAAGGGATCCAATCCGCTTTTTCCGGACAGCCTCCTTTTTTCGAATACAAATCAGGGGATCATTGCGGCCGATGGGCGGGGCTGCATCACTGCGGTCAATCCGGCCTTTACCGCCATGACCGGCTTCGTTGAAAAGGAGCTTTCCGGCAAAGTGCCATCCTTCCTTTTCTCCGACCAGCACGATCCTGGATTTTCCCTTTCGATCGCCGCCATGCTGGAAAAACAGGGGAAATGGCAGGGTGAGGCCCTCCTTCGCAAGGCGGACGGTACGATACGGCCGAGTTTCCTGACAGCGCTTTCCGGAAATGACAAAGGAGGGCAATACTCGCTCTACCTGTTCAGCGATGTTGCTCCGGTCCCCGGCGACAGCGGTTCCATCGACAACTGCGCCTATTTCGACCCTCTGACCAGGCTGCCGAACAGGCGTTCATTCGGAGAACGACTGTCCACCATCCTTCGCCGCTGCAGGGAGACCGACTCATTCTGCGCACTGCTTCTCGTCGATATCGATAAATTTCATGCCATCAACGACATGCTTAGCTTTTCAAATGGTGACCAGCTCCTGCAATCGCTATCAAACCGGTTGAAATCCTGCGTCAGGGAGATGGATGCCGCATTCCGGCTGGGCAACGACGAATTCGCCCTGGTGCTGGAGTCGGTATCGCATCCCGAAGATGTATCGATGGTGGCTAAGCGGGTACTGAATGTCTGTGCGCCGCCTTTTCGATTGTCGGGCCGGGAAATTTATGTGACCGTTTCCATAGGGATCGGCATCTGCCCGAGCGACGGCACAACGGAAGACCAGCTGCTGAAAAGCGCCCATTCCGCACTCGATCGCGCCAAAGAGTTCGGAGTCAACCATTTTCAGCACTACCATCCCTCCATGAATGCGAAGGTCATGGAGGAGTTCATGCTGGACAACGACCTGCGCAAGGCGCTCCAGCAGGACGAATTGCTGCTGCACTACCAGCCGCAGGTCGATCTGGCTAGCGGCAAGATTTTTGGAGCCGAGGCACTCATCCGGTGGATGCACCCGCAGCGCGGAGTGCTGTCTCCCCTGCAATTCGTGCACCTGGCCGAGTCCAACGGCCTCATAATTCCCATAGGTGAATGGGTACTGAAAACCGCCTGCATCCAGGCAAGGAAGTGGCAGGAAAAATATTCGAAGAATTTCAGTATTGCCGTGAACCTTTCCAATCAACAATTTCAACAGATGGATATCACCGAGCGGGTTGCGTGCATCCTGAAGGAAACCGGGCTCAACCCCGGATCGCTGGAGCTTGAGATCACCGAAACGGTCGGCATGAAAAACCCCGAATCAACCCTGAAGGCGCTTCAAAAGCTTAAATCCATGGGCGTACGCATCGCCATCGATGATTTCGGAACAGGGTATTCGTCAATTTATTACCTCAAAAAATTCCCCATCGATTCCATTAAAATCGATCGTTCCTTTGTCGACGATATGGCCATGGACCCCAATGCGGCAACCATCGTGCTCGCCATGATCGCCATGGCGCGCAGCCTCAATCTCTCGGTTATTGCCGAAGGTGTAGAGACCCGCGATCAGCTCGACTACCTTTTCGGTGCAGGCTGCCGCAAAATTCAGGGGTTTATTTTCGGCAGGCCCGTCACGGCTCCGGCTTTCGAGCAACTGCTCCTGACCCCACCCGCCATTATCGGCAATATCCCCCAGCCCGCATTGAAGGCCCAGCACCCCGCAACGATAGCCTCCTGACCCGATTCCGGATGCCGGGAGAGCAGGGCACCGCGGGTGGCGATGCTTTGAAATGTACGGCACCGCTGTAAGAAACGTATTTTTCGAGCATGCATATCTCGTCGCTCACCGTGGATGCTTCCCGTTTTCCGGACGCCGCCATGTATCCCTTCAATCTGCCGATATTCGGGATTCCGCAGCATCTCGAATTCGAGACCAATATCACCTTCTTCGCCGGTGAGAACGGAAGCGGTAAATCAACGCTGCTCAGGGCATTGACCAAACGATGCGGAATTTACCGGTGGACGGAAAGCCTGTGGGCCCGTTCGCACTTCAACCCCCATGAGGAATCGCTCTCGGAATATCTCGAAGTGGCCTGGACCGGATCGCCGAAGCCGGGCGCATTCTTTTCATCCGAAACCTATGCGCATATGGCAGGTCTCATTGAGCTCTGGGCTTCGGGTGATCCCGGGCTCCTCGACTATTTCGGCGGGAAATCACTTGTCGAGCAGTCCCATGGTGAATCGTTTATGTCCTTTTTCAAATCAAGATTTACCCTTGAAGGCATTTATTTTCTTGACGAACCTGAAACTGCGCTCTCTCCGAAGCGTCAGATTGAATTTGTGGAGTTCCTCACGGAGCAGGACAAAACGGGGCATGCCCAGTTTATCATCGCGACCCACTCCCCGCTCCTGCTCGGGTGTCCGAACGCCGCGATATTCTCGTTCGATAAGCCGGCACTGGCAAAGATTGCGTATGAAGAAACCGAACATTACAGGGTTTATCGGGATTTCCTGCAAAACCGGCATCCCGGACCGGGGTAGCGGACAATTGCGATGGTGGGTCTGGCACTGCTCATCCATGGTCCATTGAACCATAACTCTTTACCGGAAAACAAGGAGGACGTCATGACACCCCTCGAAAAAATCGGATCCATCGACCCTGCCCGCGCCGCCTTTTCCCTTGCAGATGAGTTCAAGAAGTTCGCCTTCAAGGGCAACGTCATCGATATGGCGGTCGGCGTCATCATCGGCGCGGCCTTCGGGAAAATCATCGATTCCCTGGTAAAAAACATCATAATGCCCTTTGTCAGCCTGCTCCTGCCCGGCAACCAGGGGTATCTCAACTGGAAGCTCGTCATGGGAGCAAAAGAGGTGCCGTACGGTCTTTTCATCGGCGAGGTCGTCAACTTCCTGATCATCGCCGTGGTACTCTTCCTGTTCATCGTAAAATTTCTGGGCTGGCTCATGCGGTCGAGAGAAAAGGTGGAGGTAGTCCTCACGAAGGAAGAGGAGCTGTTGACGGAAATACGAGATTTGCTGAAAAAGCCGGATAGGCTGGAGGATTCGAGGGTTAGAGGTCTGGAGGGTTAATGCGGGTATCCAATTATTGATTAGGACATAAAATGATCGATCTTGAGAATCTGATTTTACGGGAGGCCCGATTGACCGAGGGCCCGTTAGGCGAGGATTTCTTCAACGAACATATTCTGGTCGTCAAAACCATAGCCCTGGGCCTGGCAAAGGACCTCGATGCCGATATCGCTGTCGTTGAAGCCGCAGCTCTGTTGCACGATATCGCCGCCGTCAGAGACTACCGGGGCATTGCGAATCACCATGTTGACGGTGCAGCGATAGCGCGTGCCCTGCTCACCGGAGAAAATTACCCTCCGGCTGCGGTCGCTGCAATTTGCGATTGCATAGAGCGCCACTCTTCGCCCGTCGCCATGGGAGAAGGCTCGCCCGAAGCGGTATGCATTTCCAACGCGGATGCCCTGGCGCAGATGACCCGGCCCAATTACTGGCTCTACTATGCCTATCGGGTGAAAAACCTGTCATTTACCGAGGGCATGGCATGGTACCGGACGAGACTGGAGAGCCACAGGGCATTGCTGATACCCCGCGCCGCAATGGTCTATGGTAACCGGTATGAATCGATTTATGCTTCCCTCTACGGTAAACAATAGATTACCGGTCAGGTGGAGAGCCGTTCTATAAGCCTTTGGTGGGGTAACCTCGCACGAGGCTGCAGTTCAACAAATATTAATTGATAGGCATTTACATGGATGCGAAATGCCTAACAAGGACACGAATAGTCAGGAATGGAATCTCCAGTAAAAAAGTATTTCAATCCATCAAAGATAACGATGTGGAATTATTAAAAACCCTGCTGAACCGAAAGTGTCCTGCCGAAAAAAAACCTGGATTATAGAACCGGCACATATTCTGGCTTCAGGGGTGGGAAATTATCCTGCTTCGGTCGAAGGTGATTTGTTGCCGCTATTCCCCACATCTTCTTCAGGCTATTATGAGTATCCACCGGCACCCCTGTACCTCAAATTCTCCCACCAGGCCTGCTGGTGTCATGTTCCTCTTCAAGAAGTCTACCCCGCCTATAACGGTCTGGATTTTGGGAACGCGTGATTCTCTCGGCATAGACTTCCGGCCGGTGTCGCCTTTAATGTGACTTCTACTACGGTACTCCCGTGCCTTTCTTTTGTTGCATATTCTTTGTCCTAATCTGCTGTTTGCCAGGAATGAATGGGGGGAAAAACCTGGGCCGGAAGTCCGTATTTTGATAGGGATTATTGCGGAAAGTAGTTTAACTACATCTATTTTTATCTGGGGAGTGCATATGAATAAGGAGATTGTTTTCCTGCTGGCTGCCGTTCTTACGATCATCGGTTGCGGCGCCATAAAGAGCCCGACTAATTCCAGCAGGGGAGACCGGCTCCAGGCGCCGATTCTTGAATCACCCTCAAATGGGGTAGGAAACCAGGCAGTCTCTCTTAATTTGATGTGGAATGCCTCGCCCGGCGCAACATCGTACGGCGTGCAGGTATCGACATCGTCGAGTTTCAGCACAACAATCCTGATCCAGACCGACATCCCCGTAATGGAAACCAGCGTCTACGCCATGGATACCGGTACAACCTATTATTGGCGGGTGAATGCGGCAGACAGTGCAGGCATGGGTCCATGGTCAATCGTCTGGAGTTTTACGACTCAAAATGCCAGTTCTTTAATCGGCATGGGAATGCGTTTTCTCCCCGGCGGAACCTTCACGATGGGAAGCAACGATTCCAATAATGACTGGTGCGCACAACCCCCTCACCAAGTTACTGTATCTTCATTCTATATAGACACGACCCCTGTGACACAGGCAAGTTTTAAAAGAATCATGCTATATAATCCATCCAGTTGTGCCCCAAATGATAACCGGCCGGTAGAGTCGGTCAGCTGGTATGACGCGGTGCTGTACTGCAATGCAAGAAGTAAGCTTGCCGGATATGATACCATATACTCCTACTCTGCCAGGTTTTACCAATATGGCAATTGGTGCGACAGTCTGGAAGGTCTCAGCATCAATTATGCCGCACACGGCTTCCGTCTGCCGACTGAAGCGGAATGGGAATATGCCTGCCGGGCTGGTACAACAACAGAATTTTATTGGGGCAATAATTCTGACTCAGCTACCCTGACCGATCATACCTGGTTTAATAATGGAATCAGTATGCCGGTTGCGACCAAGCCTCCCAATGCATGGGGACTTTACGATATGGAAGGGAACATTTCTCATTGGTGTAACGATATTTTTGCATATTATAATTCGATTGCACAGACTGACCCTACAGGACCGGATACCGGCCTTGGACGTGTGGTGCGGGGCGGCTCATATTGGGGCAATATCGTCGATTGCTTTCGCTCCGCAAGCCGGATCGACATCCCATCATCTGAGCCTTTTTCTGATGTCGGCTTCCGTTGCGTCAGACGATGAGGCAACGGTAAGCAAACACAGGCCTGAGGGAAAAATGAATTGCTGCTTAAGGCAGGAAAAACCGCTCTCTGTAAATCTTACCTCCGGCTTGCACGACCACAAAACAACACCCCGAAGCCCGGCATTTCGGCCTCCAGGTTACTTCATTGGAAGTGATCCCAACGATCCGGTCTATGAGCCTGCCCGAGAGGTCGTAGAAATAAAGATCCGATGAATGGGAATTTTGCGGAAACAAAATGGAGATAGAAAGACCGGGACCGGAAAGAATTTGAAGATATTTCCTTGTGGGAGAGAGGATTCTATTTACTTTTTTGATGCCGATATTCTCTAAACTATAGCTAAATGCCGAGATATTGTTACTGTAAACAATGAATAGTTGTTTTTTCAGAGTATCAATCAGCACATTGTGCCGGTGCGCGGCCGTATCCCACAAAAGACTGTCGGAAAACAGGCCGGGATGGTACCCGTCGAGGTCGCCGATGTCCTCCGAATATATATGCAAGCTGTCCAGACTTAGAAACTGCTTCGGTGTAAAATAATATCCGGAATTGGAAGAAAAGGAGCCGGAAAAAGTTCCGGGCACATCGGAGGTTGAACCGGTATTAATATCATATAGAGTAACATATTGTCCGCCAGTGTCATTTCCAATATAATTATCAGGATAGGAGGTCTGCCAGGTTACCGGAATGATAATTTTATTATTAATCAGGCCACGAACACATGGATTGTAAGCACACTCATAACTGACGTGATTATCCCACCAACCTATTGTCGAGACAGGCCCCTGGATGAATTTCGAATTGGAAATATTTAATGTGGAAAAATCGACATATCCATACACACCAGTATTACCTTCGCTTATGCCAAGCATGGAATCGTTAAGTGGCAAAACACCCAAGACCGGATCGTCTATTCCCAGAGTATCGAGAAGAGTAAATTGGCTCTGGGAATAACTGTACATGGAAAATTTCCCATTTCTAAAAACGACAGCCTTATTTCCAGATACTATGACATTCCTTGCGCCCGGACCATAATCATTATAAACATCGAACTTCAGATATGCCGGTATCATTGTTTGCAATGCATAGGTACCCAGAGTGGCTGAATCAAGATAAGATACCAACCTTGGATATGACGGATTTTTCATGCTTATTACATTGAATTTCCCAACCGGGCTCGTGCTATCCTTGTAAACAATCGAATCACCGGCTCGCGCAGACCACCCTGCCAGCGCGATATGGAAATCGCTGAGCTTTGAAAATTGGATTAGACTCTGCGGCTTCAGGCTTTTGAAGGTAAATATGCTCGCAGGGACCGCAAATACCGAATCCCCGGGGCGCCATGCGGCAACAATATAATCGTAGTCCTGGTTGGGAGTGGCGCTGCTGTCAAAAAAAGTAATGATATCGTTTCTTGCCGGAACCGCACTTACGATCTGGGCTATTCGTGCATAAGGGAACAAGGAATCGCTGCGACGATAAATGCGATAACCGGTTTCGCAATTAGAACTGTCATAAATTGTTATTTTTACCGAATGGGAAGTATCGTAATCCCAGAAAAGTGACATGGAGGGAGCTTTAAAGACATCAATCCAGTCAGTTGAAAAACTATCAATAGAACTCGGCCCATTCCCGAATGAATTTATTCCATAGACTTTCCAATAAAATTTTGTCTCGCCGGAGACTGCCGCCGTAAATAGCGTGTCAAAAATGGTTGTATCGAGTCCAACCTGATTAAAGGCTAGTGAAGTTGCAATCTGGACATGATAGCTTCCGGCATGATCGGCAGCGTACCATTTCAAAACGGCTTCATGCACCGGCGAATCATCCGGAGGCGAAAGAATCCTTATTGAATCCGGTAAAAAACCTGTCGTAAAGCTATTTGTGGCACTCCAGGGACTGGTGCCGTATTGGTTGCTGGCTTTAACATGCCAAAAATAAGTTGTATTTGGAGTAAGCCTTGTCGAAACCGTTGTTCCACTTAATGTTGTATCAAATGGTGCATTAAATAGAGCGGAATTCGAAAGTTCTGCGACATAAGAAACCACATTGCAGGAATCGTTCCAAGAGAGTGCCGGAGAAAGTGAAACTTGTACCGACCCATTGGATGGTGATAAGAGAATGGGTACAGCAGGTGGTAAAGATGAGCCATTAATCACAGAAATTGTATTATCGTTTTCGTTCGCGATATAAATTAAATCAGTTTTTGAATTGATTGCGATATCTGCCGGACCCGACCCAACCGGTAATGTGGATACCAACTCAGACGAAGCATCAAGAATAGTGATACTATTGTTTTCATTATTAACCCCATATATCTTATTAGTAATTGGGTTTACCGAAATGGCACTGCAATTAAAACCGGTGTAAAAGGCGGTGACAGAGTCGGTTTGGCCATCTATTTCTGCGATGCTGCCGTTATTTCCTACAAATATTTTGTTGGTTAAACTATTAACCGTTACGGCAGAAGGGTAGCTTCCCGCATAAAGCTGAGCATCAGTATCATTTGCATCTATTACCGCCAGATTATTGGTAGTTGCCAGATACACTTTATTTGTTGCATAGTTTACAGCTATTTGATTGATAGGATTTGCTTGCCTCAAACTGCAAGTAAGCGTAGTTACTGAGTCCGTTGTTCCGTCGACAATGAAAATTGAGTTTCCGTAAGCCGCGGTTGAATAGATTTTATTGCTCAGGCTGTTTACTGCCACTCCCCAAAGATAGGGTCCTGCAGCTATTCGGATGGAGCTATTTGAGGCTCCATCGATTACTGCCAATCTGTCATCTAAACATGCTACATAAATTTTATTTGTAAGAGAATTGATGGAAATTGACCATGGGTTGGTTCCAGCGATAATATCAGTGGTATTGTTTGTTGTCCCGTTGATTAATGAAACCGTATTCCCATTGCTATTCGTTACATAAATATTATGGGTACTTGGGTTTATTGCAATCGCACGTGGTCCGCTACCGGCAACTACGGTAGATGTAGTATTGGTTTTGCCGTCAATAATTGTAACATTATTACTACCTTGGTTTGCGACATATATTTTATTTGTTGCAGTGTCTATTGCAAGGGCAACCGGCTGTGTTCCCACGGAAATTGTACCGGATAAAATATCAGCTCTGACAATGAAAATACCTCCAGATAGAAACAACGTCAAAATGATTAAAAGTCTTGATTGGAGATGACTCATATAAATGTATTCGTATCCCTTCTGGAAATAAATATAGTTGAGCAACATTTATCAGGGGTATATCGGAATCTACCTGTTGCCCCCATCACAAATAATGCCATCCTCAAAAAGTATTTCATTTCATACCCACCCCATCATCGACCTATTCAAGCCATCGCAATTTAAAAGAATCAAAGCCGACGCTAAAAAGCCATGGGCCGGAATTCTGGTAAATCGAGGCATTAAAAACCTTCTCTGCAGCAGGATAGGGGGCGTTACGTGGGAGAAACTTTGTCTATAATTATAATAATTTGAAGTGGCTGGTATGGTCAAGGTTCATGTGAAATTATCGTGTTCCACTGGAGTACGCCCCTTGCATAAAAGACCATGGTAATAAATTCAACATAGCTGAAAAGAACGCATAGGGCGTCCTTTTCCCATCAATATCCAATCCTTAAGCCGGAATCCTTTTGCAGCCTTCCGCTTTATGGTCGTGGATATCCGTGATTTCCATAGCGTCGCCAGCCAGGGATAGCAGCCGGTAAAAGTCACTTCGTTATCCTCAACCTTCAAGGTTCCCGAAAAAGAAATGCCTCCGATGTCATGAAACTACCCTGGTCGGCATGGATGGTAAGTTGCCCTGACCGGACCTCATGCTTCAGAATGGTATCAGCAATAGGCCCTTCGCCCAGCTCGGCGGATTCGCGATGAGCAACCATCCATCGCACAACATTTTGGCTGTACACATCAATGATTTTATACAGATAATAATAAGTTCATTTTGCGCGCCCCTTCAGATTGAGGTAACTTATGAAGCACTCCCGCCTTCTGCAGGTGACCCGGCTCAGCCCTCTAAAAGAATTTGACCTTTCATCTGTTTTTGACCTCCGGCTCGGCTTTGTTGAGAGCCCGGCGGAGGCGCGCCGATGGGGCGCCCTTTCATTCGCTCAAACGGAACAACCAGCATTTGACTTTGATTGAGTAAAAAAAATGAAATAATATGCAATTTTTTGTAACTCCCCCGCCCGGAGGAATTTATATTATCTTGCGCTCTATCCTTAAGGTATCCCGTTGGTTATAGCGACAGCAGCAACCGGGCTTCACGAACAACAAACACCCGCCGGGATGAAACATTTTTGCATTCCTGATATTATGAGATCATTATGGCCCAGGCAATCCCATCCCTGAAAGTCGACCGTTTTAAGAAAATTATCAGCCTGATTAACGCCGAAAAACGCGTTTCACTCGCTGAATTCGAAAATATCCTCCATGTCTCCCGGATTACGATTCAACGGGATCTTATCGAGCTTGAAAACCGAAAGCTGATCCGGCGATTCCATGGCGGCGCCATGTCGTTCGACTTTTCAAAGGACCTGTACGATTTTAACCTGAAGAAATCGATAAATATCGAGGCAAAGAGGGTAATCGCCGCAAAGGCGAATCGGTTGATACAGGAGAACTACCATGTCTGCCTCAACTCCAGCTCAACGGTTTACTATTTATCCGAAACCATTTTCCCGACCAATGTCCTCGCGGTTACCAGCAGCATCGACAGTTTCAGGAACCTTTCCACTCGCGAAGATGTCCAGGTCATTCTTGCCGGCGGCAGGATAAACAGAACAAGCAATACTCTTAACGGTCCCGAGGCAATGGCAACGATCAGGAACTTTTCGTTCGACCTTGCCTTTATTTCCGCAGAATTCTTTATCCCCGCGCGGGGATTCTTTGATCCGCATCGGGACGAAGCACAGCTTAAGCGAACCATCATCGAGTGTTCCCGTAAAAAGGTCATGCTCATCGATTCAACGAAGCTCACCGAGGGGCCTGGAATTCAAATATGTTCAAACGATGAGATCGATTACGTGGTGACCGATAAGCCCGAACATCCGTCGCTTAAAAAAATCTTCAGGGATAAGCTTCTTTAAGATACTAATCGGTTCGCGTACGTTACGGCAAAGACCGTTCGCCCTGAGCCCGTCGAAGGGCAAGTACCGGAAAGCAGGCTGATTATGGTTCGACAGGCTCACCATGAACGGTTTTATGGAGAACTGCTTATTAACCGTTTAGCAGCGGCGTACTCTGCGCCGATTGGCTTTGCCTGCGCCACCGCCGACCATTGAATATGGGGTTCTTTCAACAATGAACTACGATGTCGCAGTTATCGGCGGAGGACCCGCGGGCATGGTCGCTGCGGGAAGAGCGGCCCTCTCGGGAGCACGGGTCGTTTTGCTTGAAAAGAACTCCCGTCCGGGCGTAAAATTACTCCTCACCGGCGGGGGAAGATGCAATTTCACCAATGTTGGCCTTTCTGCGCGAATGATGGCTGACCGCTATGGACCGAACGGGAAATTTTTCATTTCCGCCCTTACCCGGTTTGATGCCGATGCCGCAATTGCTTTTTTCGAAGAGCATGGCGTTGCATCGAAAGTCGAGGATCACGGCAGAGTCTTTCCCCTGAGCGGCCGTGCCGAGGATATACTGAAAGCGCTTCTCGGTTTTCTTAAGAAAAACAATGTCGTCATCAGGACGGGCGTTGAAATTTCCTCGTGCATCAGGCAGAATACCCGGATCGAAAAAGTAATTACGACAACCGGTGAGGCGATAATTGCCGGCAGCTGCATTCTGGCAACGGGCGGGAAATCGTATACCGCTACCGGATCGACCGGAGACGGGTACCGCTGGCTCGAAGATCTGGGGCACAGGGTAGTCGCCCCGGCCCCTGCCCTGTGCGCAATCCTGACAAAGGGTCCCGCAGCCGGAGATTTACAGGGACTGAGCCTGAAAGACATCCCGGTAACGGCCTGGAAGCAGGGCAAAAAAATTGCCGCTTCCATTGGCGACCTGCTCTTCACCGCTAACGGCCTGAGCGGCCCTGCCATTTATGACATAAGCTGTTTAGTCGGCAAAAAACTTCCCGGCGACATTACGCTGTCGCTCGATCTCCTGCCGGGGCAGGATCTGAAGGAAACGGACAGGATCCTGGTAGAGCTGCTTTCCGGTCACGGCAGGAAACTCCTGCGATCCATCCTCGCCGGGCTCCTTGCGGATAAACTGGTATCGGCAGCCCTTCGGCAATGTGCTATTGACGAAAGAAAAACGGCAGGTACGGTTACCAGGGAAGAGCGTCAAAAAATCGTCGCGGCTGTGAAAGGCCTGACCTTCAAAGTCGATAGACCGGCGGACTTTGATAAAGCGACCGTAACCGCCGGCGGGGTAAGCCTGAATGAAGTGGATTCGAAAACGATGCGGTCTGCAATATTTGACAACCTGTTCTTTGCCGGAGAAATTCTCGACCTGGATGGTCCGACCGGCGGCTTTAATCTGCAAATGTGCTGGAGCACCGGCATGGCGGCGGGAGAGGCAGCCGGAAATCCGGGAGAATGAACGCGGAAGTCCCGAAGCCGCCTGCCGGGACATTTCAAAAGCGTTTGCGCAATAGTTTATCTTCCACCGATAGACAGTAATTATATTGTTCAGAGCTTATCCATTACCAAGGGATAAGCTCTGAAGCTCTTTTCCCCGGCTTATCATTTCCCGCCCGGTGCGGGCACCTGCAAGGAGCGACGCACTATGCTGCCAGAGGTGGACTCCGAAAAAACCGCCGCCATATTCAGTAATCCCTTTGAAGGCTTTTTCAGAAAACATCATGCCGTCATGCTGCTCATCGATGGGGAAACCGGCACTATCGTTGATGCCAACGAAGCGGCTCTTGATTTCTACGGCTGTTCCCTGCAGCGTATAACCGGGATGAATATTGCCGACATTAACGGGCTCGCAACCGAAGATCTGCCGGCGGAACTTAAAATCGCAGCAGCAGGTCGGGAAAATCCGTTGCGCAGATATCATCGGGCGGCGGGCGGAATAATTAAACACGTTGAAATCGACTATGCTTCCGCATTCTTAAAAGACAAAAAGTGTTTTTTTTCAATTATCCGGGATATTTCGGCGTATGATACCGTTGAAAAATCGCTTGTTGCCAACCAGGCGCGGTACGGACTGATTTTCAATAATTGCAACGATGCATTGTTTGTTTCCGAATTCAAGGAAGACAACACCACCGGTTTGTTTACCGAAGTCAACGATGTCGCCTGCGAACGGCTTGAATATACCCGCGAAGAGCTGCTGCACATGACCCAGCTGGATATAAGCCCGGCGGAAATGAAAAATGACAAGTTGCGCGCATTGGAAAAACTGTCGACAGCCGGAACTTCGGTCTTTGAAATGGTCCATATCAGCAAGTCCGGGAAAATCATACCGGTTGAAATATCGAGCAAAGCATTTATGGATAACCATAAACGCTACATATTGTCAATAGCCAGGGATATCTCCGCGCATAAAAAACTCGAAAATGCACTTCGCAAATCCGAGTATTTCTTCAAGGAATCGCAGCGGGTGGCTTGCATCGGTTCCTACAGTACGGACTTCGTTGCCGGTTTCTGGGTTTCCTCGGAGATTCTGGATTCAATCTTCGGCATTGACAAGGACTACGACAGAAGCATCCGGGGCTGGCTGGAAATAGTGCATCCCGACGACCGGGAACCGATGAACCGGTATCTGCAGGAAATAATTGCCGCAAAACATAAGGCATTCGAACATGCATACCGGATAATCCGTAAATCCGATGGTACAGTCCGCTGGGTTTACTGCCGGGGAGAACTCAGCTTTGGCCGGGAAGGAAGCGTCCTAGCAATGATCGGTACTATCCAGGATATTACCGAGACGAAAAAAAGGGAGCAGCGCGAAAGACTCGCCCTTGATGTACTCGACCTGCTGAATCATAAAGAAATCTCCATGGATTGTATTCATGAGATCATCGTGCGCATCAAGGAATTCTCGCAGATGGAAGCCATTGGAATCCGCCTGCGTGACGGCGATGATTATCCGTATTGCGAAACAACCGGGTTCCCCGGCCATTTTCTGGAAAAGGAGCGATGCCTTTGTGAACGGGACGCGAATGGCTGCATTGTCCGCGACGGCGCCGGTAACCCGGTTCTGGAGTGCATGTGCGGCAATATTATCCGCGGTCGAGTACAAGCTTCTCAGCCTTTCTTTACAGAGGGTGGAAGCTTCTGGACCAATAATACAACCCTCCTGCTTGCTGCAACAACGGAGGAAGACCGCCGGGCGCGCACGAGGAACAGGTGTAACGGCGAAGGGTACGAGTCGGTAGCGCTGATACCGATTCGTTCGGAAAACGCGATTGTCGGGCTGCTGCAATTAAACGACCGCCGGCCGGGCATGTTTACAATAGATTTAATAAAATTTTTTGAGGACCTTGCCTCCTCCATCGGCATCGCCATTTTCCGGAAACAGGCCGCAGAGGACCGATTGCGGTTCATCGAACAGAGCAGGCAATCCCAGAAGATCGAGGCCCTCGGCATCCTTGCCGGGGGCATTGCCCATGACTTCAATAACCTCATGGGCGGCGTTTACGGGTATATCGACCTGGCCAGAGCGGATGCGGCGGATGAAAAAGTCGCCCAGTTCCTGTCAAAGGCAATGAATACCATCCACCGTGCCCGGGGCCTCACCAGGCAGCTTCTCACCTTTGCAAAAGGAGGAGCTCCGCTTCTTTCGGCCGGTCCGCTGTTTCCCTTTGTGGAAGATACTGCACGCTTTATCCTCAGCGGCTCGAACAGCGCCTGCATGGTCAAGGTTCCTGCAAATCTCTGGCAGTGCAATTTTGATGAGAACCAGATTGGCCAGGTTATCGATAATATCGTGATCAATGCACAGCAGGCCATGCCGCTGGGAGGAACAATAGAAATTTACGCCGAAAATGTCCCTGTCAACGGCAACCATCCATTTTTAAAAAAAGGCAACTATGTCAAATTAACCATAAAAGACCATGGAATCGGGATCCCTGCCCATATTCTTCCTTCCATTTTTGATCCTTTTTTCACGACGAAGTCAAAGGGACACGGCCTGGGGCTGGCGACATGCTTTTCAATACTTAATCGCCATGGCGGATCCATTGAAGTGGAATCGGAACAAGGCCTTGGGTCGTCATTCCATATGTATCTCCCTGCGGCACTCGATGCCGGAATTCCGAAGAAAAGCGCAGCGGATAAAAAACACCGGGGAACGGGAACGATCCTGGTCGTCGATGATGAAGGCATCATGCGCGAAACGATCCGGGATATGCTCGAGTCGTTCGGGTATTCGGTACTATTGAAAGAAAACGGGAAAGAAGCGATAGATTTTGTTACCCTCGAAACTGCTGAAAAACATCCCCTGGCCGGAATCCTCTTTGACCTTACCATTCCCGGCGGCATTGGCGGGAGAGAGGCTATTCTTGAAATTCGTTCAATAAACCCGGACATTCCGGTTTTTGCAATCAGCGGCTATGCGGAGGATCCGGTCATTGCCAATCCTGAGGACTACGGTTTTACCGGTAGCTTATGCAAACCATTTAAAATGGCGGATCTTGCCGCATTATTGAATAAGCATGTAACCTCAATTCCCCGCTGATGCTCTGAACCCGCCGGTTCCCGCAGCCGGATTTCCCTCGAACCGCCGCTGTTGTCGTATAATAGTCGCACCGGCTCATCCGGCTCAGGAATCGACGTCGGGGGAATAATGCGGTACGAATATAAACCGCCGGACAGCCGGTTGGTGAATTCTGCAAAACATTGATATCCTTAATCGTCATAATTCATTTTTTCTTCCATAATTATTTCCTTTTTATCCTAAACCAAAGAGGGAGCGAAGTTGCTATGGCAAAATTCACCAGGGCGGAGTTGGCTGATCTTCCGAAGAGGAATGAAAAAATTGTTGCTCTCTACAAGAAAGGCTTGACAGGAGCGGTAATAGCCGAAGAGGCAGGCCTGACCGCGGCCATGGTCTACATGATCCTTAAAAAAGCGGGTGCATCCCGGAACGCAGCCGCCAGGAAGCTGCCGGCGAAAAAAGCGGGTGCCCGGAGCTTGTCGGCAAAGGCAGTTCCCGCAAAGAAAGTGTCCCCCGGAAAGAAACCTGCAAAAGCCCCGGTAACAAAAAAAATGCCGGCAAAAAAATCAGCCCTCAGAAAAAAAGGAAAATAATCGCCATTCAGGCGGCCAATACCGGCAAAAAGCCCCTCATCGGTTGTTCTACCGATGAGGGGCTTTTTATTTACCTGAATGGAACGGAAAACCGGAGTATCGGGTATTCTTCAACAATCGATGAGGGCTCGACGGTACCTTCTATTGCACCATGAAACTTCCTTCATCGATAAGTGCCCGGCTGCCGGTGAGCCGGTATTTATATACTCCCGATGCAAGATTTTTTTTATTCAAATTCAAAACGCTTTCCTTCGTTGCATTTCCGGCAAGGCTTGTTTTTACTATCTCCCTGCCATTTAAAGAATAGATTGAAAGTTGACCGGTGCGACCGAGGACATTCGATTTGATTTGAGAAACCGCCGGGCGAACCGAAGCCGGCGAACTGCTGATTACCGTAACGGTGCTGCTGCCTTCATTAGCCGCATAGATCATCCCGGTCACCGAATTCACGGCCACGGCATAGGGAGTTGACCCTGAACTCAGGGTAGTCGTCGCATTGTTCGCACCGTTTATCTCCGTGACGGTGCCGCCTCCATAATTAGCCACATATGCCTTGTTTGTTGCCGGGTTAACGGCTATTGCATAGGGAACGGATCCGGCGCTCAGGGTCGTCGTCGAATCGGTAACCCCGTTGATGATCGTAACCCCTCCTCCATGATTGGTCACATAAATCATATCGGTCAACGGGTTTACCGCCACTCCCCAGGGACTTACCCCTGCCGCAACGGTTATCTCCGAGTTGTTTGAGCCGTTAATGATCGTAACCCCGCCGCTGTAATCGGCTACATAAATCATATTGGTCACCGCGTTCACGGCTATTGCCCAGGGATTCGACCCTGCGGACACCGTTGCCGTTGCGTTGGTGGTCCCGTTTATTACGGTGACATTATTACTCCCCTGACTTGCCACATAAATCATGTCGGTTACCGGGTTCACCGCAATGGCATACGGAGTGCCTCCGGCGGCAACGGTAACCGTTGAGTCATTTGTTCCATTGATTACGGTAACATTACCACTGCCGGCATTCGCCACATAAATCATATTGGTTACCGGGTTTACGGCAATAGCCCCCGGCTTTGATCCCACATTCACCGTCGTCGTTGCATTATTGGTTCCATTGATGACCGTTACCGTATTGCTGCCGGAATTGGCCACATAAATCATATCGGTAGCCGGGTTTACGGCTATCGCCACCGGCCGTGTTCCGACGTTCACCGTGGCCGCAGCATTGGTCGCACCGGTAATGACCGTAACGGTATAGCTGCTGTCGTTCACCACATAAATCATGTTGGTAACGGAATCGACGGCAATTGCCGTGGGCTGCATCCCGGTCGGGAGGGTAGCGCTCACGACGTCCGCCCTTACCTGGAAAATACTGACAAGTGGTATTGCCAGAACAGCAATCAGCTTCGCACAATTGAGTCTCATGGGAAATCCTCGTTACTACGGTTAAGGAGCAACCTGAAGGCAATCGATATGCCATTGAATAGTGAGCAGACAAATTACATTCTTCCGAATATTCATTTCCACCATTTTCCGTTAATTCCGGCATCGCCGGTCGAACAATGCTGTTTTCTTCTCGAAATCATGAGCCATGTCCGCACCGGGTCCGGCCTCGATGCCGGGCTCGCGAACAGCATTTTTCTCTTGTGTAGAAACCAGCTATAATTATGCCAAATACATGCGTTTCGATTCCTCACGCTTCAACATATACCTCATATACTTCGATCTCTTACCCGAAGCGAACTTCGGAGATTGCGAAGAAGCCTGCAACGGGCGCGAAATGGCGGTTCAAAGGGGCGTTCGATAAAATATCACGGCAATTCGCAGGTCCTTAAATTGCGAAGGCGCCGGAAATTTTATGGGAGGGGCGTTTGATATCAGCCGATTTTTTTGGAAGGGAAAAAAAGCGGGAGACGAGGATCGAACTCGCAACCTTAACCTTGGGAAGGTTACACTCTACCATTGAGTTACTCCCGCGATAGTGATTAAAGATATATCCGACTTCTCGGCCAAAGCAATACAGGACCTCTCTGCCGGTGCCGGATAAAAATTGAATTGAAGCTCCCCGAAGCAGAGCTTCGGGAAATCTTCTATAGGAGAGGAAATATTTGTAATGCGCTCGCTAACCCCGGAGCAGAGCTCCGGGGAATGCGCTCGCTGTGCCTGTTCAAGCCTCTCACCTGCACGTAAAACGGTCCCGCGAATCTCCAGGAGTCGCTTCTGCGTGACGAAAAGACATATTTTAAACATCTTAATAAGTAACCGGTATCACTCGTCTTCAGGAACCCTTTCCGAGGAAACGTATGGTAACTGCAATTGTTGCACTGGTGCTTCTCGCAATTGCGATTATCTTTGCCGTGCTGCTCATCGGCACCAGGAAACCGCCGCCCGGGGAGCAGCGAGGCGAGCCGACGGAACCACCGCTTATACAAGCCAGCGGCATTTATTCAATTATCCGGAAAAGTCCCCGCGAAGATCTCCTGAAAATCCGTCCGTCTGATTCCGAAATTCGAAAATATCTTTTTTCCATAAACGAAGATATAGAGAAGAACTGCCTTTCTGATGCCGACAGACAAAATCTGGCGGATCAGTGGAAGCGCGCATTGGAGGAGAGCATTGCCATTATCGAAGAGGGCGATGCGCAGAAGGCGCCTTTTTTTTATGTTCTCGAATCGGCCGGTACCGGTCCTTGCAAGGTATGCGAATCGTATTTTAAGCGGGGGAAATTAGTTACGCGAGAGGAAATTTTTAAAAATCCTTCGATCATCCCTCCCTTTCATTTAGGATGCACCACCAGAATTGTCCCTTTTCGCGGCAACGAGGACTTAAAAGGTTCTTCCGTGCAGGAGATGCTCCCGGTCTGGGAGAAAAACAACCAGGTTACCATGCCCGAGTGGACCGTCACCATCAAGCAGCCGTTGACCCGATAACAGAAGGAATCTTGAATAATGAGTCTCAGCAAGTGCGGTAGAATAACGCGGACCATCCTCGCGGGTTCCGCATTCATTCTTGCGATCAATACGGCAATGGTATGGTGTGCAATCGGGCAATCTGCGGTCATTACCCTCGTGATGCCGCCCGGCGCCCGAGCAACCGGCATGGGGGAAGCGTTCACCGGCCTGGCCGATGATGCGAATGCTGTTTATTATAACCCCGCAGGATTGGGGCAGGATCCCCTGGCAAATTCCTGGAAGTCCTTTTTAAAAGGCAAAGGGCCCTTCATTGCCATCGCCTCCCATTCCAAAAGTTCCGTTTTTTCGGGGCAGCTCGTATGGGCTGCAACCGGTCAGGGATTACTGCGCTATACCGGAAAAACCTGGGAATCGGGTGAAACCTATCTTGTCGAAGAAAATGATGAGCTTAAAACCATCGCGCGCCGGTATCTCGGCGTGGATGATGAAAAGAGCATCAGCAATGCGGCCTGGAAGATTCAGGTTGAAAACGGCGTAGAGATGAAGCGGTATAATGCGGTTCAAGCGGAATTACATGTAAGTCTTGCCGATTCGCTCCTTGCCAGGCATAAAACGACTCCGGACGCCGTTGCCCGGGCCATCCTTGAGCTTTCCTATGGCGACCGGACAGCTGCAAAAATTTACACTCTCTTGACTCCATACACCGATTCCGCCGCTGCAGACCGCATTGCCGACCAGGTCGTCGATCTTCTGAAAAAGAACGATACCGAACTCAAGGACATGGTTGAACTGCAGATCCCCTTCACCATTGCAATCAGCGACAGCGTCACCGCCATGGCAATGGATGAATCCGACCGGCTTTGGGTGGGAACGACGCATGGACTCTGGCGCTGCGCCGAATCGAAGTGGACCAGGGTAACAACCGAAGAGGGATTGCCGTCCAATTTCATTACCGCCATTGCGATGGGAAAATACGGCGACCTGGTTGTCGGGACCAATGCAGGGGTCGGGGTCTATAAGGATGGCGCCTGGATGAAAATCGGTATCCCCGACGGATTGACCGAACCGATGATTACCTCTCTCGCCCTGGGAACGGACAGCAATTCCACCCTCTATGCAGGTACCTCAAAGGGCGTTTTCAGGTGTGTGAACCTTACCAAACCGGAAATCACCCTGTTCGATTCGACCCGCGGACTGCTTTCTCCACACGTAAAGGCACTCTACTACGATTCGCAGGGCAGGTTATGGGTCGGCGGCGTTAACGGCATCGCCATATTTTCGGGCAAATCCTGGAAACGGTTCAAATTTCCCGGAAGCACGGTGCAGTGTTTTGCCGAGCAGGCAGATGGTACGATCTGGATCGGGACCAATAAGGGGGTCATAACCTACACCGAGGGCGATGAGGTCACCACTGCAGCCGGTACGCCCGGTGAACGCGTTCCGGAATGGAAAGCCTATCATTCGAAAAACGTGCTTTTCGGAGATGATGTCACCGGAATCGGCACCTTCGGCAACGACATGTGGGTCGCGACCGATCAGGCGCTCAACAAATATGAGTGGGCGCAAAAGCAGGCGCTTCTGTTTTACGAACAGTTGCTGCCTTCCTTCCGGCTCTCCGACCTCTGGCATATGTTCGGCACCTTCGTATTCCCCACCGAGGAGTGGGGAACGTTTGCGGGTTCAATAAATTTTGTCAATATGGGGAACAGCGACATAACCGATCAGCTCGGCAATTATGTCGCCCAGATCCGGTCATACGAAATGGTCATCGGCGGCTCCTACGGTCTTTCTTTTTCACAAACCTTGTCGATGGGCCTTAACGCAAAATTCGCCTACAGTGCCCTTGCACCCGGGTATGGCGGCGTGGGTTCTACCTTTGCCGTGGACGTTGGCATTCTCAAACGGGAGTTCATAACCAAGGATTTGTCGCTTGGCTTCATGCTCCAGAACATGGGCCCTGCCATTTACTATGCCGACCCGCAACTCAAAGACCCTATCCCCTTCACCCTGCGCCTGGGCACCGCCTACCAGGCGGTTCAGACGCCGATTCACGATTTAAAGCTTCTCTGCGATCTCGAACGGGAAGTCGTTACGAATAACGGAGACGGCAACCCTCCGGCCTTTTATCAGGCAATCTGGACCGATCTCCTCCACGACACCGATACCGGTGAAACCACGCCGGCGGAGCAATTGCAGCAGGTAGTTTACCATGTAGGGGCGGAATACTGGTATTCGCACTTCCTGGCCCTCCGCACCGGTTTTCTCTGCGATGTTGCCGGCGAGCGGTATGAATGGGACTTCGGGCTGGGTTTGAATTACGGCAACATGAATTTTGACTGGTCGTATATTTATTCGCCGGACGGCTTTTTCACCGGGGTCGTTGATGCCTTTGATCCTCATGAACAGGGGTCAAGCGGTGCGCGTGACGGCCAGATGCGGTTTTCATTCCTGTTTAAACTTTAAGCACGACCAGGTACCACAGCCATGCAACAACCCGGGTTCTTCTGCGCCGCAGTTTTCTTCATTGCCCTGAATTGTTCGACCATGTATGCCGCGACAGCCAGGGCGGCGGCAAATGCACGGGCGGCCAATCTCAAGGCTATCGCCGCCCTCCAGGCCAATGTTACCGGCGGCCCCCGGGGACCAAACCCCTATCTTTTGAAAACCGTATCCACGCAGAAGCTTTTAGTCACCGGCGCCGACTACCAGTGGTCCATCAATTATCCCCGCTCCGCCTCGGGCGATACGCTCCATATCATCGCCCTGCGTGTCGAATTCAATAACGGCCAGGCCGACTCCTCAACCCTTATGGCCGGCAACGGGCTCTTCGGCATGGGAGATCGAGGCCTGACCAACGATCCAAACGAACTGGCCGACTATGTCCAATCCGATACGGTGTATCCGTACGACCGGCTTCCGCACGACTCCCTCTATTTCGCCCACCAGCTCCAGGGAGTTGCAAACTATTTCACCAAGGTTTCCCGCGGAAGGCTGACGCTGCAATCGACCGTCTACCCTTCCATTGCTTCGGCCCCCCTCCAGAACCCGGAGGCGGGCTATCATGTTCCCAAGGGAGTGCTTTATTACTCACCGGGCGGGAAACCGACCAATGAGACCTGGGACCAGTACTATACGGCAAAAACCCAGGGGCTCATGTTTTTTATTCGCGACGCTCTCCGGGCAGCCGCTGCGGATTCCGTCAACAAGCCCTTCGCGCAGCTGCATCTCAATACCGCCGATGGTACTTTACGGGATTCGAACAATGTGAAGGTGGCAATTCTCATCTTTCATGCCGGAGCATCCTACCTTACCAATGGCGGTGCGACCGGCTCGGGTCGCGACAATCCCGCCGACTTCATCGATGCCTTCGTCAGCGAACCCTGGTTCCAGATGTTCGCCGACAGCCTGAAGCTTGCCCAGAATGGTGTCAAGGTTCAGGGAGCCGGCGGGGACAGCATTCTGATATCCGAAGCCATGCTGTGCTCTGAAACATCCAACCAGGACGGCCTTAACTGGGGAATCCAGGGAATTCTCGTCAATCAGATTGCCCGGCAAATCGGGATCCCCGATCTTTTCTCCACCTCAAGCGGTGAAACCGCCATTGGCGCCTTCTGCATCATGGATTTCGCGGGCTACTCCGCCGGCACCGGCTTTATTCCTCCCTATCCGTCCGCCTGGGTCCGCGCGTTCATGGGATGGGACAACGTGAAAGTTGCTTCCATAGGCGACTCGTCTTCGAATGCTGTCAAGGCGGTGACCACCGTGCTCGACCGCACCCCGGCGCAGGCGGCGGCTTCTGCCGGAACCGATACGACCATACTCCTCGTACCGATCAATGACCATGAATACTATCTCCTTGAAAACCGGCAGCGCAACCTCCCCGATTCGACGGGCCATGTCAACGCGGGCTTATACCTGTACGATACCACTACCCTCGGAACACAGAATGTCCGGGTCGTCGCGGCCTACCCATTTAATGTCAACCTCCCCGCCAATGTCCTCTCGACAAGCGGCACCAACCAGTCGAATGTCATCCTGCAGGTCCGCAACAACGATATCGGCATTCCGGCTTCGGGCATGCTGGTATGGCATGTCGACGAAAATATCATCCAGAACCGGATGTCGCAGGATCTTGTCAACGCCGATTCGGTGTATAAGGGCGTTTCTCTTGTCCAGGCTTCCGGCGTGCAGGACATCGGCGTTGCGTTCGAAAACACCTTTTACCAGGTGGTAACCTACAATTACGGCGGCGCCGAGGATGTATGGCCCCATACCGACATTCAGGCGGATCCCAATGATACTTTCACCGTTCAGGGATTCGGCCCCTACACGCTCCCCTCAACCCAGAGCAACGACGGCGGCAATACCTATCTCAACCTTTCCATTCCAAAACCGGTTACCGGCACGGCTTCCGAGGTCGATGCAATCCAGAACTATGTCGTCTACAACTATTGCGACAGCGTTCTCTCTGCCAATGCTTCCTGGAACTACCTTGTGCCCGGGTGGCCGAAGCTCGCGGCTCCCGGAAAATTTTATGATCCGGTAACCGCAAACCTCGACCCCTCGACAAGCTACCAGCAGCTGGTGCTGCTTGATTCTTCGGGACGGCTGTACGCCTGGGGAACCGATACGGCCCAGGGCAACCAGGTCAACTACGGCCGGAGCATCGGGCAGACGCGGATTACCTACAACCGCATCAACATGCAGGGCGATACCATCCGCAACGCCGATACGGTCTACTGCATCGACAGCACCGCCGGCTCCTTTGTCATGCCGAGCGTGATCGGCAATAAGGTATTCATTCCCTCCCGCAGCCTCGGTATCCGCCTGCTTACCGGTCTGACCTCCACCGCCGCCGCCTGGGATACGGTCCGGTTGTCAAGTTCCCCTTCATCGTATGCCTGCGGCTATATAGGCGGCGACTCCCTCTGGGCCATCGGCTGCGCCGGAGGCCGCGTGATATTCGGTTCCGGCATCGATACGGTGCGTTCTCTGAAATTGCCCTCCGACAGTCCCGCATGCGCCATCGCGGCCATCCGCGAGCACCCGCATACCATTGCCGTTATCCAGACCGACGGCACGCTCTCCCTGTGTACCGATACGTCAACCTCCGTGGCCTCGGCGAACACGACGAACATCGGAAAAAGCGCGATCGGCCCGTTCACGCTCGTGACCGGCGACCTGAACCGCGACAGTTCGAGCGAAATCGTTGTCTGCGACAGCCGCCATGGGGTCTGGGCGTACTTGCAGAAGACACTGCAGCTTGCCCCGGGATGGACGGCCGCGCCCTCCGACTGGCCGTCCCACTATGCCAATCTCGACTCGTCGGACCAGGTTGCCTATACAAAGGGAATCCGCACCGGGCTGCCGGTCAATCTTTCGGCCCCGGCGCTTGCCAACTTCACCCCCGACGGCTATCCCGACATCATCGTGGGCGGCACGAACGGCCTTTATGCCTTTAACTATAAAGGCGTGCTGGTTTCCGGGTGGCCATCATACCTCGACATACGGTTCTGGTACCAGCGGGGGAATATCAATACCTCGCCGATCGTGGTCAACAGCCAGAATCGGCAGCCTACGGTGCTCTTTTCATCTCCCACCGGCAACCGGCTCACCTTCAGCGTCGCCAAAATCGTCAGGGCCAACCCCAAAACGGGTACGGTCTGGTACCAGGACCCGACAAGCGGGGCCCTGGACAGCCTGGGCGGCTTAACGGCCGGCCTTGTCGACACCCTTATTACGGTAGGTGATTCGATCATAACGCCCTTTGTCATGCCCGGGGGATTTATGGATGCGGTCAATGGACTCGGAAAGCGCCCCGGCGTTACCGTTCCGCTGCCGGCCTCCATGCCTGCTCAGCCGTTATCCTCAAACTGGCCTATCACCACCGGCTCATCGCCTGCGGTCGCCCCCCTTGCCGGGCGCATGACCGCTGCCGGCCCGGTGGATCTTTTCCTGCCCACCATAAACGGCTGGATCTATCGATACCGTCTTGTCAACAGCATCCTGCCGGACTCACTGTTCTGGCCCCAGACCGGCTACGACAACGGCCGATCCTTCGCCTTCCGGAGCGGCCTGCTGCCCGACAGTACGGTAGCAACGCCGCCCATTTCCCTTTTCAGCTATCCGAACCCCATTCAGAAGTCGACCGCCAATCAGGTCACCTTCCGGTACCAGTTTTCCGGACCGGCAACCAATGTCCGCCTCGACATCCTGACCTTCTCGGGCTATTCGGTTTATTCATCCTCCGCCATGGGCACTCCTCCGGGAGCCCTGACCGGCAGCTATCCGGAGACCAATGAATTCCAGGTTCCGATTTCCCGGCTCGGTCCGGCGCTGTACCGTTGCCGGATGGGAGCAACCATAGGCGGCAAAAAATACGAAAAGTTCTGGAAACTGGCGGTGACTCGATAACGATGGTCCTCCCGCGTTCTTTCCGATTTGCCCTATGCTTCATCGTTCTCGCCCTTCTTCCCGGCAGTATCCCGGCGGCGCCCTGGAACGGATATTCCATGGAACGCTTTACCGCCGAAACACCGCACTTTATTATTTACTACCATAAGGGCATAGAGCATCTTGTAAAACCCGTCGGGGACAAACTCGAGGCAGCTCTATACCATTTACCATGAAGTTTACCATGTTCATTTGCCGAACAAGACCCAGATCCTGCTCCAGGACGGGGACGAGAGCAACGGGCTCACCTTTGCGAACCTCAATTTCATCATCCTCTGGACCCACGATTTCGATTTTGACCTGCGCGGCAGCCATGCATGGTTCGACGACGTCATCACGCATGAATTTGCCCACCAGTGCTCTATCCCGCTTGCGCTCAAATTTCCCTGGTGGATGTACGGGATCCAGTTCGGCTACTTTACCCACCCCAACGAACCGGTGCAGCTTGACCTGTTCCAGATGCTGCCGCCGGACATTCTCCCTCCCTGGTTTGCCGAGGGAATTGCCCAGTATTCGAGCAGCAAGTACGGCGCCGACCGGTGGGACAGCCACCGGGAGATGATGCTCCGCTCGCTCACCCTGTCGCACCATCTCATCACCTGGGACCATATGCAGACCTTTGCCGGCAAGGGCGACGACTTTGAAAAGGCCTATAACCAGGGTTTTTCCATGGTCACCTATATTGCCGACAAGTACGGCTACGACAAGGTCGTTGAAATGGCCCGGACCGCTTCGAGCCTTACCCACTTCGATTTCGACGGGGTCATCACGTCGGTTCTCGGCATTCCTGCCCGCCAACTTTATGCGGAGTGGAAGGAGAACCTCGAAAAACGCTACGGCGCCCAGAAGGAGGCTCTCGGAACCCTCGTCCCCGGGAAAAAAATCAACAAGCTGGGATATGAAAACTATTGGCCCCGGTTTTCGCCCGATGGCAAAAAAGTCTATTTTCTCTCCAACGGCGGCGCGGACTACGGGCATAAGATCCTCTGGTCCTGCAAGCTGGACACCGCGGTAAAAAAAGACAAGAAAATAAAGCCGGAGATGGATGTCAACGGCTTTTACGACATTTACGGCCCGGGCAACCGCATCGCCTACTGCAGTCCGAAATCGGAAAAGTCCGAGCTTCCCCCCAGCCGCGGCGGCTATCGTACGCTTGACCTGTTTACCGATAAACTGCCGCCAGAAAAGGAACCGTTCCGGCTGTTCCCGAAGAAAACCGAACGACAGATTACGGAGCAGAAAGGAATCTTCAGCGCTGCCTTCTCCCCGACCGGCGACCGCATCGTTGCCGCCAAACGCGACTACGACCGTTTCTTCCTGGCAATCACCGATACCCTGGGAAAAAGTTACCGGATCATTTATCCGAACCGGGATTCGTCCTCGCGGAACATCTATTTCATTTACAGCGTTGCCTGGTCCCCGGACGGCAAGACGATCGCCTACAGCTATTTTGACAAAGGCTACCGCAAGATCGGGCTGTACGACACCGCCTCCCGCGTTTCGAAACAGTTTCTGGACATGCCCTGCGATATCCGCGATCCCTACTACAGCCGGGACGGCAAATACCTGTATTATTCTTCCGACAAGACCGGCATCTTCAACATTTACCGGTACGGCTTCGAAACCGGGACGGTCAGCCGCGTGACGAATGTTCTCGGCAGTGCGTATGCGCCGGCAGTTTCCCCGGATGGAAACCGGCTGGTGTTCGCCAGCTACGATTCCGCCGGGTACGGCATCTACCTTCTCGATACCATCAAATCGCTGGGCGATACGGTCATCGATTCATCGATTTTTGCACGCCCTCCCCTGCAGCCGATTGCAAGCGCGGACCTTCTTGCCCCCACGCACCGACCCTATTCAAAACTGCCGACCCAGTTTCTCATGACGCCGACGGCGCTCATCGAACAGCTCAACACCCAGTCGAATAACGTCTACTCGGGCGCTTCGGCATTCAAGGTCGGCCTGACCTTCAACCTCATGGACCCTTACTCCTGGCTCGGCCAGGGAACCGAACTCGATGGACTTTTTCTCTTTGTTCCGTATAAGAACCCGATCAACCCTGACCAGGGTATTATCGACATCCGGCAAAGTTTCGATTTCTGGCTGCATGGGTCAACCGCTATTCTGCCGATTACGCTTTCTTTCGACTACTCTCTCCTCGGAATTGCCGGGATGGACTCATCTTTCGATGAGACCAACAATCAGTACAATGACATCACCTATAATATTCGACTCCAGAATCTTGACATTCTTGTTTCCCATTACCTTGAAGGGTCGGGCGGCGGAATGGATGCAGGTGAAAACCAGCTTGCTTTTCACCTGCTTACCGGGATTAACCGCTACGATGTGCTGGAGGATATTTCGGGGCCCGAAGCAAACGGCGGAACCGGAGGAGGGTACTTCGGCTATAACCTCGGCAATGAAATGCGCGTCGGAGCCATGGCAACCGCCATGGAGCAGGCGCGGGACTCCCGCAGTTCCATTTCACCGCGCGGTTATGCCGCAAAGCTGCAGTACAACTACTGGCAGCTTTTTTCAACCAATCAGGATAACCCCTTCAGCATAAATTCAAACGGCCAGCCCGAGGAAAACCAGTATTCATTCCAATACCATGAATTGATCGCGCACATCAAATACGGCATGGCAGCGCCGGTTTTCGGCGACCTGCACTTCGACCTGCGCGGCGATGCAATCGACGTTGTCCGTAAGGATACCTCCGCCTTTCCCTCGTTCTATCTCCCGGTCGCCTGGGTCCCGGGTTACACGTTTTATTATCAGAATACCGTCACGCAATATTCCGTCGTCAAAAATAACGGCAAGTACGATACCACCGGGAAATCGATCGAGCCGAATGACACGGTACTCGTTACCGGCCCTGTTGTCGTTAACGGGGCGGTATCCTACCGCTTCCCGCTCTCTCGCCCGCTTATCGATAAGAAAATCGGGATTTTATACCTTGAAAAGCTCTACGGCTGTTTGAATTTCAGCGGCGGCGCCGGGGTATCAAGCTTCACGCAGCTCGCAGATTTAAATCACTGGGTATTCTCCTACGGTCCGGAGGTACGTTTACAGGGCACAATATTCAGCGGTATTCCCCTGGCGGTGAGCCTGCGCTGGGACCGGGGATTCTCGAAGGTATATGACCAGGAGCAAAACGCAGGCGACCGGGTTTCTCTGATGGTCGGGTTCGATTTCGACGACTGGGGAAATGTGATGTTGCCGGATTACAGCAAGCCGGGATTGACGGCGGGATTCTAGCCATTATTACTCCTAGATTTTTTTAATTTCCTTTTAAAGTCAACTTCTCCGGTGGGGGAACCATTTAGAAATGGTTCCCCCTGGCCAAAGCCTCCGCGCCCGCAAAGCCGGGCTGCGGGGTCTTTGGCACACCCCTTCCTGCGGAAGGGGAAGGCGATGTTTGCCTAAAGGCAAACGCCATTCCCCTCCCGCAACGCTCTCTATTATGGTAGAAAACATATGAAAGATTTTATGCATTTGCAGGGGTTCAACATGTTAAACCTTTTTTTATAATCTTTTGACGTTGCGTTAGCGAGGACAGAGGGTGCCTGCCGGAGCGTAAGCGACGCAGGCAGTATTTGAAGACCCAGGCGAAGCCGCAGGGCTTCAAACACCGGCTCGGCTCTGCCGAGAGCCCGGCGGAGGCGCGCCGGAGGGCACCCTGCAGGGTGCCCTCCGGAACGCCCGGAAGTTGACTTTGCCTTTCCGGCTCAACCATTCTCAAAAATTTTACAGGTGTTCCGGCGGAACACGATAATTTTCAGCAGGTCTTGACTCCGTTTCCCAGCGTTATTTATTATATGGGCAAGATAATTAACTTCCCCATTACAAAATCTATACGGGAAAGGATGCCTTTATGGATAAGCTCGTGCTTTCATCCGGAATTCTATCCCTTCTCCGGAGAACAAAACCGTCCCAGCGAAAAAAACCGGGAAAAAAGGAGGCTACATGAAATCATCCCCGAGGCTCATTTCATTTGCAGCGTCGCTGATAATGCTGTCTGCCGGTTTATGGCTGGCAAATGCCCAGCAGCGGGTAATCGCCTACTGGCCGTTCGATTCGATGAAAGGGGACACATTCAAGGATAATACCGGCAATGGCTACAATGCAATATGGAGCGGGTCGGGCGTCGGCCTCGCCCCTGGAATCAAAGGCAATGCCCTCAGCTGTCCCAATAGCGGCTTTGACATCCAGATTTCCAATTCAAAAGATAGCTTTTGCTTGAGCAGATTCACGATTGAGGGATGGATCTATCTTAATACCAATGAAGGTACCGCAACCCAGCAGAAAATTCTTGATTTTTCATGCGTGCAAACCGGTCAGAGAAACGGCTGGACTTCGGATATTTCTTCGGTGGCAGGGTTTTCGATGTCTTCCGGTAACGGTTCCGCGTGGGAAGTAACTACCGGTACTACTGTTTTTCAGGCCAATACATGGTATCATTTCGCCTGTTCCTACGATAGCTCAATGTTAAGGGTATATGTAAACGGTCTCCTGGAAGGCAGCAGCGCATATCAGGGCACCTATCCGGCTTCTGGAATCAATGCTCGTATCGGATGCCAAAAACGGGCTGACAGCAGTCTTGATTTTTTTCTTAATGGAAGATTGGATGAGCTTAAATTATATAATTATGCCCTCCCCGCCGATTCGATCCTTGCTCATTACAAGCTCTATACTCCTCCACCGTTACTGGTTTCCCCGGCAAACGGCGCAGTGAATCAATTGATTGCCCCCACGCTGACCTGGGGTTCAGTCAATGGCGCATCGTATAACCTGCAGGTTTCAACTTCCTCCGTTTTTTCAGCCATAATGATTTCTCAAACCGGCCTCGCAGCCGTCTCATCGGGGGTCACCGGCCTTGCAGCCAATACCACCTATTACTGGCGCGTAAATGCAGCATCTGCAACGATAACAAGTGCCTGGACCGGCGCCTGGAGTTTTACGACGGCTCCGCCGATTCCGGGCATTCCGGTTCTATCCTCTCCTGCAAACGGGACTTCCAATCAGCCGCTGTCATTGAACTTTATCTGGGGGACTGCCGCCGGAGCGGCATCCTATGCCATCCAGGTCTCGACTTCTTCGAGTTTTGCTTCAACATCTGCATATCAATCCGGATTGACGACAACCAATGCCTCGGTGAGCGGTCTATCGGCCAATTCGACCTATTACTGGCATGTAAATGCAACCAACGGCGGAGGAACCAGCGCCTGGTCAACGACCTGGAGTTTCGCTGCCATTCTGGTCGCCCCGAGCGTTCCGACGCTTCTTTCCCCTGCAACCGGAACTGCCGGACAGCCAATTGCTTCGTCACTCTACTGGAATGTGGCAAGCGGGGCAGCAACGTACTCGCTGCAGGTTTCGACATCCCCGGCATTTTCAACAACGGTAGTCTTCCAATCCGGGACAACGGCAACCTCGGCTGCAATCAGCGGGCTGGCCAACAGCGTCACCTACTACTGGCATGTCAATGCATCCGGTATCGGGGGAACAAGCGCCTGGTCGGGAGCGTGGAGTTTTACCACTGCTGCGCCTCCCATTCCGTCGATCCCGGGCCTATCCTCCCCGGCCAATGGTGCGAATAGTCAGCCGGTTGCGGCAACGTTTTACTGGGGTGCGGCCACCGGAGCGGCATCCTATGGATTGCAGATATCGACTGTTTCCACCTTTGCCGCCACAGTCACAAGCCTGACCGGCCTCACCGGAACATCTGCCGGCATCGGCGATTTAAACAACAATACGGTCTATTACTGGCGGGTCGATGCGACAAATGGAGGAGGAAGCAGTGCATGGGCGGGCGCATGGAGCTTTGTAACCGTTGTTTTTCCGGGACAGATGGCTCTCCTATCGCCGGCGAATGGCTCTATATTTGTCAAGAATACGCCGCTTACGCTGAGCTGGACAACAATCCCCTCCATAACGTCCTGCACGGTCCAGGTTTCCACCTCACCATCATTCAGCACAACTGTTCTGTTGCAGAGCGGACTTACTACCGCTGCCCCGTTTACTCCCACCCACGGCGTGCAATACTATTGGGAGGTGAGCGCTTCAAACGGTTCGGGAACCGGTCCATGGTCGGCTATCTGGTCGATGACTCCGTCGATTTCCGTGCTTGCACCCCTCCGGCGAGACGGCAACACGGAATTCTCCGTTCATCAGGGCGTAGTCGCCTATTCACTGCAGGTACCGGACCGTGTGGAGCTTGCCGTATATGATGTGAGTGGAAGAACCGTTCAGGACGTTAAGCGCATTCAATCCGCCGGACGGTACTCGGTCGATCTCAAGAGCAGCTGCCTTGCCGCGGGATTGTACATCGTTCAATTCAAAGCCACGGGCTTCGACAGGATTGCGTCGATGCTGATTTCGCGTTAGAAGGGGGGCCATCGGGATTTCCTGGCCCTGGTGGCGGTTCCAGGAGGAAGACGTCATTCAAGACGTCTTCCTCTTTTTTCGCTAAAAAACCAGCCCGGTAATTGCACACGAAATCAATACCTGAAGGGTCGTTTGTCCGCTCACGGTTGTAAACGTCAATGAAGGCCCGAGGTTAATTGCGATATGCTTCTGGACCGGGATTTTGACCCCGACGTTAATCGGAATTGCATACCCGGTAGCGTTCGAAGAGCCGAATCCTGATTCCGATTCACCAGCCAGTACAAGTTGAACTCCCGAGGTCAGATAGAAGAAAGCGGATCCGTCATTGATAGGCGCCACAATACCCGTATTAATTCCGAGGTTGAACTCTGAAAGACTATTCCCTCCTCCCCATTCACCGGTATAGCCGATTGCCGGACCGAGCAAAAAATGCTGAGCCGGAAAAAAATTTAAAACCGGAGCGACCGAAAAGGTATTTACCGTGGCGCCAGGACCGCTCGTGTTGCTAAAGCCTATCTGCCCCCCAAATTCCATGCTCCCCGCATCCGAAAAGGAGGTGGCACTGTTCCCCGGCGAGCACACTGCGGCAACGATGACGGCGACACTCCCGATCCGGACTCTGATACTTGAACTGACTTGCATGCAATGCCTCCTCCATATGATTGGTGAATGGTTCTTTAGAGAGATGCCTCATTTTACCAGGCAGTTCATAAGTAATACCACCTGAAACCGTTCATGGTGAGCGAGCCTGTGCTGAGCCCGTCGAAGTAAACCATGATCATCTGAAATTCCGGTCATCGGCCTTCGACTGGTTCAAGGTGAACGGCGTTTGCCATACCATACCATTGCACTGAGCAGTAAATGACGAGCCGCGCAACTTCTATCGGCTCTAATTGCGGCCATTTGTCAAGGTAAAGAATATTTTATTGGAATTGGCTGATCCTCGCCAAATGAATTATTCAATATAATAAAGCCCGCTACACGATTGACAATATTTTTTCTCTATCTGCCTGTGGAATCTGAATGGCCCGGCGATTGATGAAGCGTTTAAAGGATAACGCCGACGAGTTTCAACAGGGATGCAACGGAGAGACTAAAATAGGCAGAATGTTGAACCCGGCGCAACAGAGGGATGAGCGCGGAGGACGGAGCAGGGCTCCCGCTAAAAAAAGGTATTTGTGAGAATGCCCTTTGATTTCGATTTATTGCACTTCTTTTATCTTTTCCGCTAATTCCACCGCCGAAAGCTGTCCCGGCGCAACCGCAGTTGTAATGTAGCCATAGGTAAATAGCGACCCATACTCCCCGGCAACCACGCGCGAGAACGCTCCCCGCTCCCCCATCGCGAACGCGGCTATCGGAACCGGGCAGGCTTTTGTAAAATCCAGGAGCCGCCGGGCATCGTCTTCGGTCAGGGCCATGGTTGCAATCTTCACGATATCGGCTCCGCCGGCCATTGCCCTGTCGACAATCGATTGCAGGACCGTATCGGATGGGGTTTTCTCAAAGTCGTGCTCGGAAACGATGACCGTTTTCCCGAGCCGATGCGCCTCTGCAACCACATTATCCATGATTGCGCATCCGAGTTCGATATCGACTCCCTGGACCAGCGGCATTATTGTCCGGAATAGGAGAGGCCGGAGCAAAGCGGTTTTCGGATTCTCCCGCACCGTGCCGATGAGCGGCAGGCCGACCTGCGTTTCGATATCGCGCAGATATTGCAGGAGGCTTTCGAGCACCGTATCGATGAGGTCAACCCGGATTTCAAGAAGGTCGATCCCTTTGCGTTTCAGCGCAATCAGGCCTGGCGTGGGGATAAGGCTATCGACAACGGCAACGATACGGGGCTTTAAGCCTCGATCATAGGGAGCCAGATTGGTGGCGTGATTCTTTTCCATTGCTATTAAATATAAGTTGGAGGGTTCGAGGGTTCGAGAGTTAGAGAGTTGGAGGGATAATAATGGGAATTTAGAAATATCTTTTTTGTTTTTTCTACCTTAAAAGAGGGCGTTGCGGGAGGGGGAGACCGTTTGCTTTCAGGCAAACATCGCCTCCCCCTTCCGCTGGAAGGGGTGTGCCAAAGACCCCGCAGCCCGGCTTTGCGGGCGCGGAGGCTTTGGCCAGGGGCTGGTACAATTAAAACTAATAATAATCCGTCCATTTTCCCTTTGGGGGAAAATGGATAACCGCCTGAGCGGTTCCCCCACCAGAAGCGAAGATAATACTACTTATGATAGCATTCTTTCTGCCTGTTTGTCCAAGTAAGCTGGAAGTCCTTCCGGAATTCGCCACGCCATCCCTGAATCTTCCCAAACTTCAGCGCTCTCCATGCAAAGGTAGAGAGGAGCGTACGGGTCATGACGGATAAATTCATCCTGCATCGCCGAAAAAAGCGCCACCCGCTGCTGCCGGAAATACCGGAGCTTGCCGTCCCTGCCAACGATCATCTCCCCGGCAAAAAGCGGAAGGTGGGTCCCGGACCTGCGCAGGAACTTTTTGAGCGAGGGGGTGGTCCTGAATCCGCCCAGGCTGACCCAGGCTATGGATTGGGGGTCTTTGACATGAGAATATATCCCCCTTACCACATCCCGATATTCATCCTCCCACCCATCGTAAATAAACATCGGGTCGAAATGAAACGCTACATGAAACCCCATTGCCTCGCAGCGCGCGGCGGCATCCAGCCGCGCTGCAAGCGGCGCGGTACCCTTTTCAAAGGTCGCCATCATTCGGGGGGTATTGACTGAAAATCCGATGACGATCCGCTGCGGGCGCGCAATGCTTGCAAGGGTATCGACCCTGGTGCTTTTGGTTTTGAACTCCACAACGGCCTTTTGATACGGTTCGAGCGTGGCGGCGATCCGGCGGGAAAGCCCGAACTCCGGCTCGGCAAAGAGACTGTCGGTCAGCTCCCCGGTGCCGAACCGCACCAACCCCTGCCTGTCCGCCAATTTCAGCGCAACCTCCTGTTCGAGGTCTTCGTAATTTGAAAACACCACCGGGCCGGGATCGTCGAAGTATACCTGCAGGATGCAATACCGGCATTCCATGCCGCACCCCTGGGCCGGCGAGAGGATCTGGTATCCGCAACAGAGGTATCCCCCCCTGTCCCGGGACAGGATTTCCAGAACTCCCCCTTGAAGGGAATGGGCAGCGGCGCACAATTATTCCTCGGCATACAGGAAAAATACGCTCAGATCCCGGGCTTTGCCCCACAATACCTGCACCAACAGTGAACCGGTTGGTTCAAATGGGGGGAGCCGTCCCATTGAATTGATTTTATTAGCAACGATTAGATCGGAAATGGTATTTTTGATCAGGTATGTTTCACTTTTTCCGAGAGGGTATTCAATGTCGCTGAAAAACTCATTATATGCCGTCGTAACTGCCTGTTCGGTCGTGGTGCCGGGATCGCTATCAGCCTCACCGCAGATAAAGGTCGATTCTGCAAATTTCAATATCGGCATCGTCAAGGAGGAAAATTCAGTTATTGCCAGGCACACCTTTATCATTTCGAATCCCGGCGATTCTACCCTGGTAATCTCCAACGTTCGACCGGGATGCGGGTGCACCACTGCCGGCTACGACTCGATCATTCCTCCGGGCAAGACCGGGCGCATTAAAGTAGAGGTGAATACCGAGCATTTTGGCGATGGAATTTTCGAAAAGAGAGTGACGGTCGCCTCGAATGCGGCCCACGATGCCGCCATGCTTGCCCTGACGATCACCGGTGTCAAGCAAAGCGTCATTGCTGCCGATCCCCAGGCTGTCCATTTCAATGCCGGCGCGAAGCGGGATACCGGGGTAGTTATCCTTCTGAAAACCGAGCGGAAAAACCTGGAAGTGACCGGCGTTAATTTTGCCTTTGACCAGAACGATCCTCTCATGAGCTGGCGGTCGTCCATCCCCATGTCCTACACCCTGACCCGGGTCGCGGACGCTGCAGCAGCTCAATCCAATGCCGGAAAAGAGCCGGGTAATCCGGCACTGATTACGTATAAATTGACCGTGCCCTACTCTCCCGCGCAGAAGGGCGACCTGTACGGCGAACTGGTCATCAAGACCAATCTTCCGGAAAAGCCGGAGTTGAAGATATCGGGGATGATTGAATCGGTCAAGCAGTAGCATGCGCTGCCGCATTGGACTTACCGGAGTGGGACCGCAATGAGTTACCACTACCTGTTCGGTCCTATTCAATCGCGCCGACTCGGTGCATCGCTCGGAATCGACATGGTAAAGTCGACGATCTGCTCGCTCGACTGTATCTACTGCGAATGCGGGAAAACCGCCGTTCGAACGCTGGAGCGGAAGGCGTGGGTTGAAGCCGACGCAATCATCGGCGAATTGACCGACTTTCTCAAGAAACTCCCGGCAATCGATTATGTCACTTTCGGGGGCCGGGGGGAACCGACGCTCAACAGCGGACTGGGCCGCATCGTTCGATTTGTCAAACACTCCTTTCCGCAGTATCGTTGCGCGCTTCTGACCAACGGCACGCTGTTTCATCTCCCCGAGGTGCGCGAGGAGGTTCTTCCCTTCGATCTGGTACTCCCGAACCTCGACGCCGTATCACCGGAAGCGTTTGCCGCAATCAACCGGCCGGACCCCGGCCTTGACAATGAAAAAGTTATCGATGGGCTCGTTTCCTTCCGGGAAGAGTATCGCGGAGAAATCTGGCTCGAAATTTTCATAGTTCCGGGAATCAACGACACGGATGCCGAATTGTCGCTCCTGAGGGATGCCGCGGCAAGAATCCGGCCCGACCGCGTCCAGCTGAATTCGCTCGATCGTCCGGGCGCGTACGACTGGGTCAATCCGGCCAGCCCGGAACATCTTGAATCGCTCGCGCACTGGTTTGCACCGCTGCCGGTGGAGATAATTACCCGTGCGACAGTGAGCGGAAGCACCTTGAATGATGTTGCCGCCTCTCCCGAAACCATTCTTTCGCTCCTCGCGCGCCGGCCATCGACCATCGAAGAGATCAGCGGCCTGACCGGCCTGACGGTCAACCGGGCGACCGCGGTCATAGAGAAACTCATTGCAGACCGCTCGATTGCAGCTCAAACAGTCGGGAATCGCACCTTTTTCCGGATAACCTGACATTCCCGGGGATGTGTCCGGCGCCGGATCCTTTTCAGGGCTGGATTGCGGCCCGGGTGCGGCGACATCTTCCCCCCTACCCGAAAGGAACCGCGCATGCCGATACCCTCCGGACCCAAAGGCACCCGTGACTTTTACCCCGGGGACAACGCCTTGCAGGAGTTCATTTTTGCCTCCTGGAGGAGAACCTGCCGCAAGTATGGGTTTGAATCCTATGAAGGGCCGATGTTCGAATCGCTTGACCTCTTTACGCAGAAATCCGGGCCCGAAATAGAGCGGCAGCTCTATGCCTTCCAGGATAAGGCCGGCCGGAATATTGCGCTTCGCCCGGAAATGACGCCCACCCTGGCCCGCATGGTGGCGGCGCGGGGCAATAATCTCAAGATGCCCCTACGATGGTTCTCCATCCCGCGCCTTTTCAGGTACGAAAAGATGCAGAAGGGCCGTCTGCGCGAATTTTTCCAACTGAATATGGATATCCTCGGCGTTGCAGAGGTTTCCGCAGACGCGGAACTCATCGCGGCGGCCATCGACATGATGTGCGACCTTGGGTTTACGGCAGAGGATTTCAGGGTGCGCATCTCCAGCCGTACCCTCCTCGAAGAGCTATTTCTTGCAGCGGGTCTTCATGCGGACCGCTGCGAACCGCTCTACGCGCTTCTTGACAAAAAATCCAAGATCCCGGAAGGAGTATTCGCCGAGGAATTGGCCGGAATCGTTCCCGAGGAATCGGTCCGCGATGCCGTTACCAAGGTCTTTGGGCTCGAATCACTAACCGAAATAAAAACCTTGGGGTTACGCCTGCCGGCGCTTGAAAGCCTTGAGAGGCTGTTCGCACTGCTCTCGCAGTATGGATTTGCCGGGTACGTTACCTTCGATATCGGCATTGTCCGGGGACTCGCCTATTATACCGGGATCGTCTTTGAGATTATCGACAGCAAAAGAAACCTGCGGGCCATTGCCGGGGGAGGAAGGTACGATGAACTGGTTTCCCTGTACGGCGGTCCCGTAACGCCTGCCGTCGGGTTCGCCGCAGGGGATGTCGTGCTCGCGGAGCTCATGAAGGAGAAGGGGATCGCCCCACCGTACACGGCCCGGAGCGACTGTTATCTCATTGCTTGTGACAATTCGATTCAGGAGGCGCTGATCGCCTTTGCCCGGGAGCTTCGCGGTTTCGGGGTGGCCTGCGAGTTTTCTCTAAAAAATGTCACTGTCGGCAGGCAACTTGCCCTTGCAAATGCGGCCCGATCGCCCTTCGCGGTCTTCCTGGGTGGCCGCGAGGAAGCGGCCGGGATGGTCAAACTCAAGATCATGGCCACCGGAGAGGAAAGGCTTATTCCCCGAAGCGGCGCGGCGGCAGCCCTCGCACAAATGCTGGAACCTGTGCCGCAGCATGCTGCCGGGAAGATCGGGTAGATACGGCAGCAGGAATCAGGCGTCCGGCGATCGAAGAGGTCTGTTCAGACCCGTGCATGGCGGAGATAGGCTTTGGCCGCGGTCGAGGCGTCCCACAGCCCGGACAGTACCTTACGGATCTCACGCATTCGTGAATTCATCCTCGCGGCTATGGCCGCATCGAGCGCGGTGATCGCGACCATCTGACGGCGGAGGCGTTCGTTTTTCTCAAAAGCCGACAGTTCAGGCGGTGTCGCAATTTTTTTCAGTGCTGCCTTTTTGGCCGACAACTCCTGCAGCAGGACTTCCCGTCGCTTAAGCCCGCTCCCGATTGCCGGGGCCGATTTCGTATCCAGAAGTTTTCGCGTTTCGGAAAGAATCGCCTCAACGCAGGAGTAAATCTCCTCAATGAGACGGTTTTTCGCATCGCCGGAACTCATCGCTGCCATCCCCCGCCGCTGGATTCGCCAAGAGCGTTCCCGGATGCTTCGAGCCGCACCTTCCGGATCGCCTCCTCCCACGCACCGCGCAGCTTGACAAGATACCCGAGCACCTCTTCCACCTTGCTCCGATCGCCCTTGATACCGGCCTGAACAAGTGCCCGCAGCATGTAGTTATACAGGCGGTAAAGATTGTGCGCTATCTCCCCGACGTCGAGTCGCAAAGCCGAAAGAAGCTGGGTGATGGCGTCCTGCACCTTGAAAAGGTGTTTGGTACGTTCGGCGATGAGCCGGTAATCGCCGAATTTATCCATAGCCAGCCGGCAGTGTTTGATAGCGACATCGTAGGCGATGAGAATGAGCTTTCCCTGGTCGGCGGTTTCGACATTGGCGCTCCGGTAAAGCTGGTATCCCTGTTGCATGGTTGCAGTTCCATTCTAAGAGTTAAGAGGTCGAGGTAGTGGTACCGAAGCTGGCGGTCAGGCTCGAACTCTGCGATTTGAGATTGTTAACGAGTTCCTCCATGGTGGAAAATTCCTGCGTCAACTGGGTGCGGTACTGGTTGCACTGATCGGTCAGCGTGGTGATCTGGGTGTTGGCGTTATTGATCTCCGTCTGAATCGTGCTGGTCTGGTCCTGGATGAGCCCGGTGTTCGGATCGGTCATATTCGCTATGGTATTGGTCAGGTCCGCGGCCAGGCCGTTGGAAAAGTTAAAGGTGGTCGGGTTAGCCGGATCGTCGCTGATCGATCCGGCAGGGGCATTGATGGAAAGGCCTGTTGCAGGCCCGCTGGAAAAGGTGACGACGTCGCCTTCAGTCGTGCCGGTATACCACTGATTGGTGCCGGCCTGGGAGATCTGCACCTGCCCGGAACTATTCTCCTGAAGGAGATAGTTGCCCGATTGCGTAGCGCTGGTGCTCTGCCCGAACGTGACATTCGAGCTGTTGGAGTTTGAAGTCTGCGTAAAGAGATTTTCAACCGCCGAGGGATTATTCTGCATTGCCGTCTGAAAGGTACTTTCATCGAGGGACAGCTGCCCGGAATTGGGATCGGTCTGGATGCCGATATCCGCAAGACTGTTCAGGCTGCCGCTCAGCATGCCTCCCTCGCTCTCGAATATCGAATCGATCGAGGAAACGATGCCCTTGGCAGTCATGTCGCCGGGAAGCGGCCCGCCCTGGGTGGAGGTCGTGCTGCCCGATTCGGCGGAAGTGCTCGTGGTGGCCACTGCGGTTGCCGAATTAACAAATGAAAGAAGCGAGTTGTAGGCGGTCAGTACCGCCTCGACATTCTGTTCGATAGTAGCGGTGTCAAGGGAGAGGCCGACCGTCACCGGCTGGGCGGATGTGGCGTTCAGGCTGATGGTGGTGCCGGGTTGAAAGCCGCTTACCGAGTTGGTGTCCGAGTTCATGTCCATGCCGTCGATGCTGTAGTAGGAGTTCGTCCCCGCGGTGAGCACCCCGGCGCCATTCTCTCCGCCCTGCGTGACGGTCATCGTGTGGTCGGTTCCGCCCAGGGACAGGGTGTTCATTGCCAGATCGGAATTACCGGTAATTGCATCGGTCAGGACCAGGTCGCCGTCGGCATTGGTGGTCGCCGTAACGGTACCGTTATAGGCGCTGGTTATCCTGGATAAAAAGTTGGCGAGCGTTTCCCCGGCATCTTTGGTGAATGTCGTGGACACGGCATTGCCGTTGTGGTCGGTCCCGGTTATCTGGACCGCGCCACCGGTAGCCAGGTTGTTCCAGGCGTCGGCGATATCGTCGGACGATTGCACCACCTGGTTGACATTGCCCTTGTCCCCGTTCGCATCGGTTATGATGCCGAGATTCTCCAGCGTGCTGCCGCTCACGTCCTGATAGGCGATGCCGCTGCTGCCGGGGTTATTGCTGGAAAGTACCAGCCGGTAGTCTGAGGCCGCTACCTGCACCACCGAGGCGGTGACGTCGAGAGGGCTTCCGTCGGCCTGGGTCGCGGAATTGATATTGTTGGCAAGGTCCTGGATCGTATCGGTGGAAGATACGTTAATGTCAACGCCTTCCACGCTGATTTTTCCGACACTGATTCCCTGGCTCGAAAGTGAGGCGGTTTCGCTGGAGATCAATCCATCGGAACTGATCATCGTTTCGCTCGATGCCAGGTTATAGACCCCGACGTTATACTGCCCGGCGGTGCTGCCGTTTCCTCCGGTAATGGTAACCGCGTCGGCATTGGATGAGGTCGACGAGAATACATCGAAGGAGCCGGCCGAAGCGACAGCCGAGGCTGCGGAACTAATGCTCTGGAGATCCGACTGGACCTGGCCATAGGCGCTTATCTCGGTCTGGTCTGCGCTGACTTCGTTCTGAACGGTCGTGACCTGCTGCTGCTGGACGGAAACAAGCTCACTGATGATGGTACTATCATCGAGACCCGACGGCATGGCTAATCCAATTCCACTGGCTGCAGACATTCCTCACCTCTCGGTTGCACTGTTGAGCCCTTTTGAGCCCTTTATTATACTATCGGTTGCAGAATAGTGAAACTTGATTCCTTCGGCGATAGGAAATCCTTGTTGCAGCCGCCTCTTGCCGGTTGATGGGGGGATTACCTATCTTTTCTCCATATGAGCGATCGGAGTTTTGGCTATGCTGTTCTGCTTTTCCTGGCGATTTTCCTGCTTTTTCCGCTGTACTACCTGGCTCAGGGCCTTTATTGCCCCGGCCAAAGGATAACCGTAGTTTTCGTAACCGCGAATACCCTGAATTTTCTAAAAGTTCAAGACCCGGTCCGGGTAAAGGGCCTGGTAGTCGGCCAGGTAAAAAGCATTTCTTTAAATAATGGTACGACCCGGGTTTCCATTGAGGTCAAGCCTCACATCGTGCTTCATCGCGGCTGCGGAGCGACGGCGGTTCCGGTAGGCTTCATGGGCGACCGGTGCCTCGATATAGATCCCGGAGACCCGGAGGCTCCTCCTGCAAAAGCGAGCGAGCCGGTAATGGGACAATTTCTCCCCGGGCCGGCTGAGGCCATTGGAAAAGCGGGAAAACTCAGGGATAAGCTGGAGGCGATCAGTGCCGCTGTTCACGACCTGCGCTTCGGCACACCTGCGGAACCACCGCTGCCCGTACGATTCAGGAAAACCGTCGGGGCGCTCGACCGGATTTCCGCATCACTGGCCACCCTCCTGCGACGCGCCGATGTATCCCTTGGAAGCGCGATGGATTCGCTCTCCGGATTCATGAAAAAAAGCTCTCGATATTCAGGCACCGCCGCAGCCGCGGTGCCGGATGCGGAATCGCAGTACGAACGGCTGCTGGGACGTTCGGCAACAATCCTGAAAACAACGGATTCACTATTGGACCTTATGAACCGTAATATTAATCAATTATCGCAATCCGATTCGAGCGGTGCGTATGAGAAACTGCGTGCACTTGACAAGGAACTCGGGTCGCTGGTGCTATTCTTCAATGCTGTGGAGCAGGACGGCCTTAAAACAAGAATCAGGCTCTGAATCCGGGCGGAAAGTCGATTACCCACCTCATGCTTTACTCCAGGAAATTTTCAGCCCTTGCAATTATACTTGCCGGTGTTGTCGGCAACCTGTTCGCTTTGAGTTCATCACAACAACCGCAGCTCGATAGCCTGCTCTTTTTTTACGAGCGATCAATTTATCTTGAGAACCTCATTACCCCCGGGGCATGGTGGAGCAACCCGGCCCGTATCGCTCCCATCGACCGGACCACCATTTATACCTCGACGGTAGGCCCCCTCGGTGGAGCCTATAGTATGTCAACGGTTCGCGGGATTTTTCCGATCGATTCTTCTCTGAAAGCAGGCATCGGTGTAACCGGAACAGGCGGCAGTGCGGGATCCTCCGCGAACGGTTCCAACACCGGAGCGCAGATATCCAGCGTCTTCAGCTTCAGCCGGCCGAGTTTTGAAGCCGTCGTGAGTTACTCAAATTTACCGATAGGAACAATAGGCGGGATATTGCTTGGCGGAAGTGAAAATATGCAGGGACAGAACGATGCGGTCAGCTCGATATATTACTTCTGGGGGTACAGCCTCGGCTGGCTTTCCCCTGCCCTGTTGAAAACCGTCCAGCTATCGTTCTCCACCCTCACCGTCAGCCATTCCTGGTGGACCACCGTCTGGAATTACGATGCGAAGGCAGGACTCCTTGTCAATGTTCACGACAGTCTGGTACTGGGATCGCTCGAATACGGGTTTCCCCTCCAGGCGGGATTTCCCCCCTACGACGTTTTGAAAGGCGAGGCATCCATCCGGATTAAAAGCATCGTCGGCATTCTTCTGGGGTTCAGCATCGACACGCGGAACGAGACCGATAATGGCGGGACCTACAACGGATCCACCTACCACGCCGGCGTCGAATTACGACGGTCAAACGTCTACCCCTTTTACGGAGGGTATGAGATCGGCGTCAGCCCCTGGGGAGGCCGTTCACAGATCTCGATCATGAATCAGATCTGGGTGGGCTATGGTTTTGCGAAGAAGGGCAGCTGAGCAAACCGGAAGAGGCCATGCCGTGCTATTGACACATTCAACAATCCGGGGGAGCATTTCGCTCCCCTGCCTATAAACGACGGATTCTACCCCCCCAAATGATTAAAATAAGCGGTCAATTAAATTGAATTTTTTTTATTATTTTTTTATTAAAAAAATATCTTTGACATCGGTCCAAACAATAGTATATTGTTCTAACACAAAAAAGAGCAGTGTTGATAACTTAATGTTCATAACCGGTGGAAAAAATGTTGATAACCTGTGTTTATAATGGACCAATGCCCCGCACCCCTGATCGGCAAATTATTAACGCATTGATTTTATCAGTGTTATGTATTAAAATCGGCTGATTGTCTCCACCGCTGCCATTTGCTCTTTATCTCACTCAGATAATTTTTTGTTAAGTTGAAAGAATGTTGATAACATGTTAAATGCAAATAATGCCTCGACTGCCGCTTTCCCCACGCTCTGGCAGGAGTGCCTGAATAAGATATGTCAGAAAATAGGACCGGCCAGCTACGACACCTGGTTTCGAACCACCGATTTCTATATTGCCGATGGGCTGGCCCATATTCTGGTCCCGAATCAGTTCTTTGCCGACTTTATCGAAGAACATTTCTCGGGAATGATTGCTGAAATACTTACCGAAGCCCAGGTTTCCTTCAGCAAAATTTCATTCATTCCCACCCAGAAGGACTGGAAGATTGTCGAGCCGATCTGCACCGATATACGCGAATCCCGGGTTCGCGGGGTACCGACCGGAGCTGAATCGCGCCCTCAATTCCATCCCAACTACACCTTTGATCGTTTCATTGTCGGCGACAGCAACAGGATGGCCCACGCTGCGGCACTTGCCGTCGCCGAGGCGCCCGGAAAAACCACGTTCAATCCCCTCGTCATCTACGGGGGAACCGGACTCGGCAAAACACACCTGCTGCAAGCCATTGGCCACTTTGCCCAGACCGAGGGGACAGCCGACAACGCCGCTTATTTAACAAGTGAAGAATTCTCGACACAATACATTAATTACGTTGTTCATAAAAAAGACTCCTCGTCGTTCTATAAGAAATTCGCATCCATCGATCTGCTGCTCATCGATGATATTCATTTTTTCAGCGGCAAACCGGGAACGCAGAAGGAGTTCTGCAGAATCTTCAACAAGCTGCTCCTCGAACGAAAGCAGATTGTGCTTTCCTCCGACCGTCCTCCGGACAAAATACCGGACATGATGGAGCATATCATCAGCCGTTTCATGGGCGGTCTCATCGCCGATATCCAACCGCCGAATCTTGAAACCAGGATTGCCATTATCCGCCAGAAAGCGGAAAATGACGGGTTATCCCTTCCCGATGAAGTAGTCCAATTCATTGCCGGGAATATTACTTCCAATGTCCGTGAACTCGAAGGGACGCTGATTAAGCTCATTGCATCCTCCTCATTTACCGGCCGGGACATTACCCTGGAAGTCGCCCGGGAGCTCTGCGGCAACGCAATCTCCGCAAAGAAGGAACGGATTTCCATCAGGCGAATACAGCAAAAAGTCGCCGACTCCTTCGGCATCAGTGCCAACCAGCTGACTGCGCATACCAGGAAACGCGATGTTTCCTTCCCCCGCTCGATAGCCATGTACCTCTGCAAAAAGCTCACCTCCCAATCCTTGCGCAGCATCGGCTTGGATTTCGGCGGAAGAGATTACTCCACCGTCATTCATTCGTGCAAGAAGATCGACGGCGAACTGTCGGCAGACCAGGAGCTTCGCCGGAAAATAGAGGCCATTGAGGCGACTATACTATCCTGATATTTTTATTATTATTACTGCTCAGGTGGTGGAACCATTAAAAAATGGTTCCCCCTGGGCTGAAGCCGCGAAAGGCACGCGTCTTCAGCCACACCCCTTCCTGCGGAAGTGGGCGGCGATGTTTGCCTTTGGCAAACGCTCGCCCACTCCCGCAACGCTCACATTCGGTGGAAAAAACACTGGAAAAGCAGAACCGGCAAATCAAAATCGTGTCTGGGTTATGTCAGTCGAACCAATGCTTTTCCTGGATTTAGATCTATAGTCGAATAGTCTTCTGTGGCATTGCTTTTTTATTTTGATCTTTTTTTCGCAGAGGCCTCGTGGGTCCCCGCCGCAGGGTGCCTGTTATGAAGCACTCCCACCTCGTGCGGGTGACCCGGCTCAGCCATCCAAAAGAATTTGAATTTTCTTCTGCTTTTGGATTCCGGCTCAGCCATCTACCCGTATTTTCCCCGATTTCTTGAATAATTTTCAATCCTTGAGGTATCTTTCGAGGAATGCCCGGTATATCTACATTGCCTCCTCCGATGCCATCATTGCCTGGGAATTAAAGGATTTGCCTCGTGAATTTTCTTGAAACTATTCAATCTCCGGATGATCTGCGGAATTTTCCTCCCGATGCGCTGCCGCATCTCGCCCGGGAGATCCGGGAATTCATGATCGATATCGTCAGCACTACCGGCGGACACCTGGCGCCAAGTCTCGGGACCGTCGAGCTGACTATCGCGCTGCACTACGCCTACAACACCCCGACCGATAAAATTGTCTGGGATGTCGGGCATCAGGCGTACACCCATAAGATCCTGACCGGCCGGCGCGACCGGTTTGAAACGCTCCGGCGGTATGGCGGCATCAGCGGGTTTCCCCGAATTTCGGAGAGCGACTACGATGCGGTTTCCGCAGGACATGCCTCGACCTCGATCAGCGTTGCACTCGGCCTTGCAAGAGGTCGGGACCTCCTCAAACAAAATCATGCCGTGGTGGCGGTCATCGGCGATGGCGCCATGAGCGGCGGCCTATCATTCGAAGGTCTCAATAATCTGGGTGCCGGCGGAACCAATTTGACCGTGGTGCTCAACGACAATGAAATGTCGATTTCCCGCAACGTCGGGGCACTTTCCCGGTACCTGACCCGCGTCATAACCGATAAGCGGTACTATAAGATAAAATCAGAAATCTGGGACATGCTCGGCAAGCTCCCTAATGTCGGGAAAAGCATTCGCAGCATCGTCCATGGCGTCGATGATTCCCTCAAGCACCTGCTCATCCCGGGGAAATTTTTTCAGGACCTCGGCATCCGGTACCTCGGGCCAATCGACGGGCACGATATCAATGCCATGCTTGAGATTTTCAATTCGGTCAAAAAATTTTCAAACGAACCGGTACTCGTTCACATCATTACCAAAAAGGGCAAAGGGTATCGCTTCGCCGAAGAGAATCCGACCAAGTTTCACGGCGTAGGCAGCTTTTCCAAAACAACCGGCGAAATAATCGTGGCCAAAGGCAAGACTCCCTCCTATTCCGAAATATTCGGGTCGACCCTGAGCGAAATAGCCGCAACCCGGCCGGAGGTGGTCGCCATTACGGCGGCAATGCGGGATGGAACCGGCCTGGCAAAATTCAGCAAAGAATTCCCGGACCGGTTTTTCGACGTCGGCATCGCCGAATCGCATGCGGTTACCTTTGCCGCCGGACTGGCGCTCAAAGGGCTTCGACCGGTTGTGGCGCTCTATTCAACCTTCCTGCAGCGCACCTTCGATCAACTGCTGCACGATGTGGCGCTCGACGGCCTCCCGGTCGTCTTCTGCATCGACCGGGCCGGACTGGTCGGCGATGATGGCCCGACGCATCATGGCGCCTTCGACCTCTCGTTCCTCAGAATTATTCCCGGTGCATGCATCATGGCTCCGCGGGACGAGGAACAGTTCCGCGCCATGCTCTTTACCGCTCTCTCGTACGATAAAGGGCCGTGTTTCATCCGTTACCCGCGCGGGAGCGGGACCGGTGCTTCGCTCACGAGTCCCCTGAAGCTGCTGCCGGTGGGAACCTCGGAGGATCTGGTACAGGGAAAAAATGTTGCCATTGCAGCCGTGGGTGATTTCGTGCAGCTTGCGCTCCGCGCGAGGGAAATACTTGCCGAAAAGGGAATTTATCCCGCAGTTATCGATCCCCGGTTTATTAAGCCGCTCGATGAAACCCGATTCTCGGCCTTATGGAATGAGTTTCCCTTCATAGTGACCCTCGAAGACAATACGATTGAAGGCGGATTCGGATCCGCTCTCCTGTCGCTTGCCGCCGGGAGCGGCTCGAAGCGAATTCCCCGGTTTCTCCGGCTCGGGTTGCCCGATCGGTTTATTCAGCATGGCGACCTTCAGCATCTGCTTGCGGACCTTGCGCTCGATCCGGTATCGATCGCCGGCAGGATCGAAAATTTCATTCGCGGCGAATAATTCCGCCTCAGCGGTCCGGCGCTTTCCGCCGGGCCCTCCTATATGTTCTGCAGTAGCGTGCTTGTCAATGAAAGCCGATCCGTATTCGCCTGGGCCAAAAGCGACAGCGCCGACTGCTGGCAGATGCTCTGCGTACTCAGCGTCGTCAGAGCGGCGCCCTGGTTGACATCCTGTTCGTTGGAAATGGCCTGGTCGTACGTCGAAAGATTCTCCGAAACCAGAGTGCTCTGGTCGTTGAGCATGTCGGTATAATTCGACGTTTTTGCCAGATAGGAGGTCGCGCTTTGAATCTGGGTATTGAGCGCCGCGGTTTCGGCCGCCTGGCCCGAAACACCGAGTGTCAAGCCTGAAACATCGGCGATATCGGTCGGATCGTAGGAAATATCAAACTGCTGGCTGGGATCGTTCGGATCGAGCATGGCACCCCAGAGCGGTGCTCCGCCGTTGGCGGTAATCACCTGCTGGCCGTTATAATCGGTCGTGTTGATGGTGGTTTCCACCTGGTTCTGGAGTCCCTGGAACTGATCGGCATCGACTGCCTGCTGCTCTGCGGTTGTGCCGGCGGCGTAATACGAGGTAAGCAGATTCTGCATGTTGGCCAGGTCGCTGTAAACGGCACTACCCGCCGCCTGGGCAACCTGCAGCAGCGACGAGCCGTCCACCATGTCGCTTTGAATCTGGGTCAACCCGCTTGCCTCGGATTGCATGCAGTTAATCTGGGCATAGGCGGCAGGATCGTCGTTCGGCCCATTGACCCGGTACCCGGAGGCAAGTGACTGGATGGTGCCGTTCATGGCACTCTGGTTGGTCTGGTAAAATTGAGCAATACCTAAGGCAGCGGTCTCTAACGTGACGTTCGCCGACATACGCACCTCCCCTGTGTTTTTTAGTCCATCCCTGTGCCGAATCGCCTGCCGAGCTTCCCCAAGCCGCAGGCACGACAACGCATGCCCCGTGGTTTACATTTGAATTCTCCCGTTAAGGTTCACCGTACGCTTCAGTTCGGCAAAAATGCCGTTTACACAATTTCGGCTGCTATCTCCCCGGCCTGCCCGCCGTTTAAAGGCGCGTGCGGAAAAACCGGGGAGGGCAATAATCCGCCCTCCCCCAGGGAGGAGTAAAATAACATCGATAATTAAGCGAAGAGTTTTGCTATTGCGGCCTGCGAATTATTGGCCTGGGACATCATGGAAACGATTGCCTCCTGTTGTACCTGGAGGCTGGTAAGGTTGGCCATATCGGAGGCCTGGTTGTCGTCGGTAAGCGCCGAAATCGAGGCCTGGTCGGCTGATACGGCAGTATTGCTGAGCGATATTGCGGTATTTATCTCATTCGAATACGAACTCATATCCGCTATATACGTCTGGCAATTACTCAATTCACCCTGGATGAGGACCGGGGTGGCAGTCGCAATAGTAGCGATGTCGGCGGTGGAGCCGATCGCCGTAGGAGTAATGGCAATGGTACCGCCGCTGCTGTTGGCATTGACGGTTTGCAGCGTCGCTTTGGCATACACCGATGTCCCGTCGTACATTGAATTAGTTATGGTATTGGCTATCTGGGTTACGACGGCGCTATATTGAGCACTCAGCGATGCCTGTTGCGTCGCATCGGTCGTTGCGCCATAGGAGGTAGCCAGGTTCTGGAGCTGGGTAAAGTCGGCAGCGACATCGTTGCCGACCTGCTTGGCATAGGATACCAGGCCCGCTGCGCTCTGGAGATTCTGGCTGACCACCTGGTTGGCAGAGACGTCGCTTTGCAGGGTGGATGCAGTAACGTACGCGGCAAAATCGTCGCTGGGATTCACGACGCGTTTTCCCGAGGCGATCTGGCTCTCAAGCTGAGTCATCTGCGAACCGGTGGACGAATACAATCCGGATAGCACCGAAGCAATGGATGTGTTGGTATTAATCATACAGCCTCCCTTGTGTGGTTTTTGACATCCTTGTCACGCGGCCAGAGCTTCCCGGTCCTGCCCGGTGACATTCGGGTTTTGAGGTTTCTGCGCCTCATCCCCTACCTACAATATCGGCTCGATTCAGGAAATACTTTAGCGTTATTTCTGCAGCTTCCGTTACTCCCGGTGAATTTTTAAAAAAAACTACCTGAGTAGTAATAAAGAGAGATATAATCAGCTATTGGGTAATTCCGGGTTCCCTTATATTGAAGGATGGCATCAATGGACAGCTCTGCAGTCGGCACCGTACCCACCCTGACCGCTTCACAGCCCCGGCAGGAGAAACCTGATCCCGATCCCGCTCCCATCGCCTTTTCGCGACGCCAGTGGCTGAATTTTTTTATCCGCGGCAATTATGTAAAACTCTCCGATGAATTCATACGGGTCCTGAACCACTTCCGGACCATTATCTATTTCAACCTTTCATCGGAACAAAGAGCCTTTATCAACGATTTCGTGGAAAATTTCCTCTATTTCTTCTGCCACCCCGATTTCAAGGTGCCCCCGAGCCATATAGAAGCATTCATTGCGCTGCAACCGGTAATCGGGAATGTCGCGGCACTGTCCGATTACGGTACGACAACCCCATGGGTGCTTCGCCTGTCGCAAAACAATAAAAATTTTTTCAAGCTGCTCGTATTGCACAATGTGCGCACCGAGGTTGCCATAAATCCTGCGCTCTATTTCGAGCTCGCGCCGCTGTTTGCTTCCAAGTGGTGGTGCTACTACTGGGTATCGGCCGCCGCCTTCTGCCGGAAGGAAACGCACAATAATATCCGTAGCCATCTGGAAAGGCTCGATGACCGGTTCATGCTCATCGGCAATAACTCGCGGCTCAGCTATTTTCCGGTTACCTATGTTGCCCCCGAGTGCGAACGCATCGCCAAGGAACGGCTCAATACCCTTGCCGCAGGCGCATTTGCAAATGTGACGATCCGGAACACGCCGGCACGGAAAAAAATCGCCCTGGTATCGAGCCGCTGGTACCGCAATGCGGTCTATACCAGTCTGGCACCGCTTATTCGCTCGCTCGCCGGACATTATGAAATGACGCTCATTCATTTCGGAACTCCTGAGCAGGATATCCAGGATAGGGAGATGTTCGAACGGGTCATCACCATTCAGATGAAAAATCACCAGATGGACCTGGCACCGCTTCAGGATAATGAATTTTCCGCGGCCATCTACCCGGACATCGGCATGAACGCCGAGAGCATCTACCTGAGCAACATCCGGCTCGCCCCGGTTCAGGTCGCCATGTACGGCCACCCGACCAGTACCTGGGGCTCGAAAATCGACTACTTCCTGGGCGGGAGCTCGGTCGAAGATGCCGGAAGGGCAGGCGTCAACTACAGTGAGCGGCTGGTCCTCATTCCCGGCATGGGGGTGTATCCGGTCTATCCGGATGATTTTACCGTGCCGGTCAAGCCGCCGTCCGAGGATCCCTTTTATGTCAATTGCGGCTGGACCGCCCAGAAGGTCTCCTATCCCCTCCTCGCCGCCCTCCGCGAAGTGATCGCCGGTGCGAAGAAAAAGGTAATTTTCAACCTGTTCCCGGGCCGGGCTCTTACCGATAATAACGGCTTTATTCCCTTCGTGAAGGACATCCATTCCCAGCTCGGAGCGGAACACGTCCAGGTTTTCCCGAGCTATGCCCGGCTGGAATACCTTGCGCAACTCTGCAGGGGCGCCATATCCCTTGACTCCTATCCCTTCGGCGGCTTCAACACGGTGATCGATGCCCTGTACTGCAAAAAGCCCATGGTGGTCTGGAAGGGAGACCGCGCCTTCAACCGGTTTGGAGCGGCAACGCTTGAAATCGTCGGCCTGCCGGAGCTCATAGCGTGCAACCGGCAGGAGTACATCGACCTTACCCTCCGCCTCATCAATGACGATGCATTCCGCAGGGCCATGCAGGATCGGGTCAAGGAGATCGATTTGAAAGGGTCCTTTGCCAAGCACGAGGATCCGGGATATTATAAAAAAGCAATCGAGGGATGCCTCGGGGCCAAAGGAACAATTGCGCATAACCAAGGAAGCGGGCGCGGATATTGATCCCCTGGCCACCACGGATGCGAGCGGCAGTGTGTGGGTGGCGTGGCAAGGATGGCGCGACGGTGTCGCCGCCATTTACGCGGCGCATCAGGAGGGCAGTGGCTTCTCGCCGCCCGTGAAGATTTCCAATTCGGGCAAGAATGAATGGAACCCCGCGATCGCCGCGGACAAAACGGGGCGGGTGGCGGTGGCCTGGGATTCCTACCGCCATGGCAACTATGACGTATACGCTCGCACCAATTCTGGCGGGGCCTGGGGAGACGAAATCCCCGTCGCGGCCACCGCACGGTACGAAGCGTATCCGTCTGTTGCTTATGATCCTGCGGGACGACTGTGGATTGCCTACGAGGAGGGCGGAAGAGGTTGGGGAAAGGACTTCGGCGCCTACGCCAGCTCGGGTATTTCCCTTTACCAGGGGCGGCGGATCGCCTTGCGAGGGCTGGAGCCCGACGGCCGTTTAGTGGCGCCCGACGTTTCTTTCGAATCGAAGTTGGTGGGCGCGCCGACCTCGCGGCCCGACCTCACGGGTCATCAGAGCGATTCGGCCGCCTTGGACCCTGACGTTGGCAACGCCCGGCACCGGGCCGACAGCGATGGCGCGGCGAACTACTACGCAACCGTGAAGAATACGCTGCCTCGACTGGCGATTGATGCTTCGGGGCGGATGTGGCTTGCCTTTCGCTCTCCTCATCCCACCTGGTGGAATCCGATTGGAACGGTGTGGACCGAGTACCTGGTTTCATTCAATGGCAAAGAATGGACCCGGCCCATCTTCCTGAACCACACGGACAACATTTTGGACAACCGCCCTGCGCTCGCGGCGGTCGCAAATGGCAAGCTAGTG
>CAWDOZ010000102.1:0-17095 GCA_963803935.1 uncultured Fibrobacterota bacterium
AGGCACGCCTCCCTCAGAGCCGCCAACGACTAAAACGCCGGGATGTTTGCCTGCGGAGGGCGGAACAAAGAGGACGCCGTGAAGAGCGCCGTCGAGATGAATTTGCTGCACTCCCCCACGAAGGACTGACTGGTTGAGTCCAGCACCTGCGGGTATCCTGCCGTCGAGCAAGAGATGGAAGTTTATGATCTGCGTGCCGAGGCTGGGTTGCTGCTGATAGATGTGGACGTCTTTGGAGGTGGGGCGCATCGACCAGATCAGGCCCATCGCAGACACTTCGCGATAGGAAGCCTTTAAGCGGGGCCTGGGTGGATAGATCTACCGCGCCAGACGGTTGCGGTGACGAATTCTGCTTCAGAGTTCCAGGACTGCCACCGCCATCAGTGAGGTCGGCCTGGATCGTGACATGGGAACCGGGCTGACAACCGGTGACGCGAATTGCCGCAGACTCGTCGGTCATCACGTGGTTTGGCGTGATCTCAATGTTTTGAGCGCCACCATGGGCCGGGCCGCACAATGCACAAGCGAGAAGACTAAGAGAGACGAATCTAAATGGATGCATCGGCTCTTATCCCAATGACGGGGAAGCAGGAGATTTGCGAGCGAACGAACTCGGATGAATTGTACTGCGATTCATTGTTCAGAACGATTACGTAGTCGATTAGCGCTGCAGGAGGTCGATGGGCTGGGTGAAGTCGGTGACGCGGATGTGGCGGGCGAGGGTGGGGTGCTGGCGCTGGAGGGCCAAAAACATCTCCCAGGCGACGCGGCGGTAGCTGAAGTGGCCGGCGGGCGCGGAGCGGAGTTCGGAGATGTATTGGGCTTCGGCGAAGTCCATCTTGAAGAGGCTGCGGATGCGCGTGGCGAGCGGAAGCAGGTAGAGGGCGGATTGCGCGGCTTCGGGCGCGGGGCTGGCGGCGATTGCGCGCTGGCGGCGTGGGCGGACTCGATGGCGGATGGTAGTCGGCGAGGACGCCGGCTTCGGCGAGGATGTTGACGTCGCCGGGCCGAGATCGCCGGAGTCGGGGGTCTCGTAGCCGTGGAGCGCGGTGAAGCCCTGGATGATCTGGGTGACAGCGGCGATGGCGGTGCATGTCGCGGAAGCCGCCGATGTCCATGAGGATGTCGAAGCGGAGGGCGGCGCCGGCGTGGAAGGCGCGGAGGGCTTCGTCGTGCTTGCCGCGATGGCGCAGGCCGAGCTCGATGATTTCGGTGATGCGCGCTGGCGGGAAGCGCGGCGACGAGGTCGCGGATCTGGCGGTAGGGGTGGTGGCTGGCGGAGTAGAGGAGCGTGGCGGCGAGCTCGACTTCGAGGGACTCGGTGCGCTCGACGAGGTCGACAACGGGCGCGTGGGCGATGGGGAGGTCGCCGAGGAGTTCGGCGGCGGCCTGGGCGAGCTCGGCCTGGGTTTGGATCAGGTAGTGGTTGGGCTGGGCGTATTTGACGAGCGTGGGAGCGGTGCGGACTTCGCGGGTGAAGAGGTTGGCGGCTTCGGCGGCAGAGTCCGGGTCGCGGCTGCGAGCTTTTCGACGAAGGCGGCGGCGGCCTGGGCGTTGACGTTCCAGGCGGGGCCGGTGGCGGCTTCGCGCAGCTTGAGGCCCAGGTCGCGGACCTCGGCGGCGGGGTGGGAGAGCAGGCGGGAGACCTGGGTTTCGAGGGTGCGGGCGTTGACGATCTGGCCGAGCGAGGTGTTGGTGGCCAGCGGCAGCAGGTAGCGGGCAACGTCGAAGGCGCGGGCCTTGAGGGTGCGCTCGTAGGCCTCGGGCTTGAGGGTCTCGGGGCAGGGAACGCGGCGGCGCAGGGCTTCGAAGACGGCGGCGGTGGTGCGCTGGTAGGTGGCGAAGAGGTTGTCGATGGTTTCGGAATAGAGCTGGGCGGAGGCGGAATCGGCGCCAAAATCAGGGAAATACCAGCCGGATTTGAGGAAGTTCTGGTAGCGGGTGGAGCGCTCCTGGCCGTCCCAGCGCTGCTCGTCGACCAGGACGATGGCGGCCAGCAGGCTGAGCCGCTCGACGGCAAAGGCGATGTGGGCCAGGTCGGCGATGGAGCGGTGGCCGTATTGAAAATAAAAGGTGTTGAGGAACTGCTCGGCGCGCTGGGCGCTGATTTCGGTGAGCGACTCGCGCATGGAGAGCGCGGAGCGGGAGTACTTGGCCATGGCGTAGGCCAGGACTTCAGGGTCGGCGCCGTGGACGGCGAAGACATCGGTTTGGTTGCGGGCGCCGGGGGGGACAAAAGATTCACTGGACATTCGTGATGGGCTCGCGAACAGAATACGGCATTGGAGGCGGACGACGCTGTGCATACCTGGGCATGCACTGAACGTCCAATGGCCAGCGAGGAGAAAGAGGCCCATGCGCGAGATTAAGCTACGCACATCGCAGCGGCCGAGGCCTTTGCCTCCGGGGCGCTGGGCGATGACTCAGCGGTGGAATGACCTGCTATTTGCGCATTGGCGGAGCGGAGCTGCAGCAGGTGGCGGCGATTTGCCTGAGGAGGTTGCGGATTCGTTTCATGGGACGGCGTGGCTGGGGGTGGTGCCGTTTTGGTCCCGGCGACACGCTGGTTTCCGGAGTGAAGGGCGGACCCATGGTGTACATCGCCTCCTGGTGGACGCCCACGTCGCCTCTTTCGGTGAATGTATTCAGTAATTGCGATACGGTGTCGCTCTATTTGAACGATTCACTTATCGGAACCGAGGGGCCGACGAGCCAGAGCAATGACTCGTTTCCCAACCTTGAGCACGGTTTCTTCACGTTCAAGCTTGCCGCCTTTAAAGCGGGTACGCTATCGGCAAAGGGAATAACCGGGGGAGTTGTGCAGGCTTCGTATCAGGTGAGTACGCCCGGTAAGCCAAAAAGCATCTCCCTGACCGTCGATACCGCCGGGCTGCAGCTCGCAGCCGACGGTTCGGATATCGCCATCATTTACGCTTCGATCCTCGACTCAAACAATACCGTAGTGCCCACGGCAACGTCGGCAGTTACCTTTTCCATTACCGGCGGTTCCGGCACGCTCATTGGCAACAATCCCATGGCGGCGCAGGCCGGTATAGCAACTATCCTGTTGCGCGCAGGCACAGCGCCCGGGGTCATAACCGTGAGCGCATCCGGCTCCGGATTAACGGGAGCAACCGCCACCGTTGCTGCAGCGGCTCCGGGCAGCACCGCCATCTTCAACCAAAACCCCTCTAAAAGGGCTTCAACGTCCAGGGAAAGCATTTCGATCCGCCGCTTCGGCAGTGCGCTGTGCGTCTATGCACCCGAAGGGCTTGTCGGGAATCACTCCCCGGCCAGGTTTTCGATCTATAATGCCGAAGGCCGTCTCATCGGCAGGTGGGACCTTGCGGGCGGCATCACAGCGGTGAAGATGACCTCCCTGCCGCACGGCATTTATATAGGTCAGGTTACCTCAGCCGGCGGGAAAATCGTGCAAAAAGTTATCTGGTAAATGTATTTGCTTGAAAATAAAGTAGATATAAAGAAAAAGCATAATCGTTCCGTATATCAAGAACATTTTCTTCCCGGACAATGCTTTTTTCCAAAGGTATTTATTGCATTCGATATTATATTGCTAAGTTATATTGTTAGGCTTTTGAGATTAAATTGTGAATAAATAAAATCATGAGCGCAAGCCCCTTCATCGCATCTATTTTCGACTATCCCGATTATCGCCGGTAATTGAGAGAAGGATGCCAAGACAGATGAACGATCACCTTTAAATCAACTAAAAGAGAGCGAATATGGCTGCTATTTTCGACAGGGATTCTGATAAGGGCTTGCTACGAGGTTCCCTGCTTTATAGTATGGGGGTAATCATATTCTGCCTGGTGGCACAGGGAATTGCTCAAACTTTCCCGCGCGCGGATATCCGTTTTTCAGGCGGCTGGAAATATCATCTTGGCGACGTAAGCGGCGCCCAAGTGCCGACCTTCTCGGACGCTGCCTGGACTTCCGTGGCCCTGCCGCATTACGGGGACGGCGTCATTGCAATGGGATCCGGACCGCATCTCGGGTTTTCCTGGTACCGTAAAACCTTCACCGTCGGCCCATCTTTGGCTGGGCAGAAGCTCTTCCTGGAAATCGACGCGGCCATGCAGCTTGCGTATATCTGGGTAAACGACACCTTTATGAGGAACGGCGCTCCCTATACTAACCGATATACTGTCTCCGGGCTCGGCCCCACGCCGGATACGTGCACGCACCGGGGCGGGTATGTTCCCTTTGTCATGGATATCACAAACTATGTCCACCAGGGCTCCGGCAACGTAATCGCAGTCCGGCTCAACAGCGCCGCTTGCGGCGATAATTCATTCCCGCCGGCAAACGCGGGCGTTGATTTTCAGTATTGGGGCGGCCTCTATCGCGATGTCTACCTCCATGCCATGGACTCACTCCATATCACCGATCCGCTCTACGAAGCAATCCCCGCCGGCGGCGGCGTTTTCGTCTATTATCCGACGCCGATCGTCGCGGGAGCCGCGTCGGTGGCGGTAAACGTGCAGACTCATGTACGCAACGAACACAACAGCAGCATTTCCTGCGTGCTGACTACGGATATCATGACGCCCGATACCCAGACCGTCGTTGCCACCTCTACCACGACGCAGTCCATTCTCGCCGATTCGGCTTTCACCTATACGCAGCAGCTGACTGTTACCAATCCCAGGCTTTGGCACCCGCTCCATCCGAACCTCTACATCGTTCGCTCGCGAGTGTATAACAACATCACGCCGGCGGATCTGGAATATACCACCATCGGCCTCAGGACGATACGGATGCTGCCGTCCCCCGGTGAATCAGCCGGCGGTCTCTATATCAACGGGCAATACTATTACGCTATGGGTGCCGACCGGCATCAGGATGCCCCCTACATCGGCAATGCATCGCCGGCATCGGGCCAGTACCGTGATGCGCTGCTCCTCAAACAGGGGGGGTTTAATTTCGTGCGTACCTCCCACTATCTCCAGTCGCCCTTCTTCATCCGTGCATGCGATAAGCTCGGGCTTTGCGTCATGGACTGTCTCCCGGGGTGGGAGCATACGTCCACCCAATCGGGCTTCGTTAACAATTCGTACAATGATATCCGCGATATGATCCGCCTGAATCGCAACGATCCCGCGGTTATCATGTATGAAATTGCCCACAACGAAAGCGGCGACGCGCAGGATTACTCCATTACCGCCAACGCGGATGCCAATCAGGAATATCCTTTCGATACCATATACACCGGCGGCGAAGTAGGTATGAATATCACCTGCGCGTCCAGTAACGTCAGCTATGGCTTTAAGATCATATTCAGCTCCTCGCAGCATGGCGCCATGGGTTGCCCCGCCACTATGACCAAGCCTATGAATTTGTCGGAGTATGGAGACTGGAACTTTGCCAGCGGCGGGCAGCGCTCGGCGAGGTCCCCTGAAATGAATACGCTCAGGCTGTGTAATAACCAGATAACAAATGAAAGCCTGATCCGTGAAGATCCCCCGGCCTCGGGCGATGCCGACATCCCCTTCGTGGCGGATCAGTTATGGTCCGGCTTCGACTACAACCTCGTCGGCAATGTGCGATCCGGGGCCATCGATTGGGCAAGGATCCCTAAGATGGGGTGGTATGCTTACAAGAGCCAGATGGATACCGGGTCGATCATCGGCGGGATGACCGTCGCAGGGACCGGCGCCGTTGTGCAGGGCCCGATGGTGTATATAGCCAACTGGTGGGCTTCCGCAGCAGTAGCGGGTACCGCCTCGGTGAACAACCCGGTCAGGGTGTTCAGCAATTGCGATTCGGTCGCCATGTATGTCGGCAACACCCTGGTTGCAAAGCAGGGGCCGGATGTCGTTGCCTCTTCCAACGCTTCATATGACAGCATAATGTTCCTCCATCATCGTCCTTTCACGTTTAATCTTTCCGCCTATACGGCGGGAACGGGAACGCTGCGCGCCGACGGATATCTTGCCGGTTCGGTGAAAGTATCGGATACGGTGAGGCCCCCTATTGCAGCAGCTAAGCTCGTGGTCACCATCGACACGGCGACGCTTCCGTTCCAGGCCGATTCGTCGGATATCGCGTACGTCTACGCTGCCATCGTCGATACAAACGGGACGCTGATGCCCACGGCGACCAATTCGGTCACCTTTACGGTAACAAGTACAACGGGCACGATCCTTGTCAACCCTGTTACCGCGGAGGCCGGGATCGCCACGACCATGCTTCAGGCAACTACGACGTCGGGACTTATTACGGTCACCGCGAGCGCGACGGGATTAAAAAGCGGAAGCGCAAGCGTGACAGCTCATGCACCGCCGGCAACCGGAATAATTGCGCATCTGTTCAAACAATCCGTTGCGCCGGGTGCAGAAGCGTTCTCGATCCGGCGTAACGGCAGTACGCTCTATTTATATACCCCGCTTCCGCTTGCCGGCAATGCCGGGGCAGCAACTTTTTCCCTGTTTAACGCCGAGGGCAGGCTGATTGTTAAGAAGGACCTGGCCGGCGGCGTCACCGCCTTGAAAATGAACTCCCTGCCGCATGGTGTTTATATTGGGCAGGTATCGAATGGCGGCGGGAAATTCATGCAAAAAGTATTGTGGTAAACTGTGGGATCCGCTGCAGCGTCACGTTCGCCGCTGCAGCGGATTCTGTACTGTTTTTGCATCTCTTGCACATCCTGCCAAAAGTGGCCGATTCAAACTGAAAACCAGCCACAGAAGCTATGATTCTTCCTGAAGTACCTCCCTATTGATTCCAATCGGGGCATTGTCCATTCCGGTACTCTCTATCCTCTCCATCGCGCTCCAGGCACAAAGGAGTTATTTTTTCATGGAGAAACAAAAGGTTTTCATAAATGGGGAGGAGTATCCTTGTCGGAACTGGCCGAATTTGCGCGAGAATTGCATGAACAATCTTTCGGGGGTGAAGATCGCCAGCTTGAAGCTGTCGACTGCCCCTCAGTCGGCGAGAAGCTGACCGACATCCGAGCCGTGGTATTCGATGTCTACGGGACGCTTATCAATTACTGGCGTTCCGATATGGAACGGAAGGAGGGGCTGCAAAGCATCTTTTTAGAAGCTTGCGGAAAAGTTGCCGACAAGTTTGGCTTTACCGGTTATCTTACGGCGATGAATCCTGAGGAAGCCCCGGCAAAAACCCTGTACGATCTCTATTGCGGGCTCATTGCGCTTCGGCGGGATAGAGCGCAGCATCCCGGAATCTCCAACCCGGAGATTAAAATCGAGGAGGTATGGAGCATCATTCTTCTCATGCTCAAACGACATGGCTACCGGGCAGAGAATCTGCAGGGCCTTAGCGGGGATCTGCCCCGCCAGATAGCCTATACCTATAATTTTTTTTCACTCGGCCGCCGGTTATATCCCGGCGTCACCGAAGCGCTTTCTGCTTTGCGGAAGGTCTCCATCGACCTCGGAATCGTTTCGAATGCCCAATTTTACACCCCGATAGACCTTACCCTGCTCATCAGGGACCAGAGCGGTGGAAACTATGAGGATTTCAATGAATTGTTTGATCCCGATTTTACCCTTTTTTCATTCGAGTGGGGGGCGGCAAAACCGGACCCATTACTCTTCAGGAAGTTATTCGATGCTCTCTATGAGCGCCAGATCCTGCCGCAGCAGACGGTCTTTGTGGGGAACGACCTTGTTCTCGATATAGAACCGGCCGCAGCCGCCGGGATGAAAACCGCCTTTTTTTCCGGAGATCGCAAGAGCGCCTTTTTCCACGACCGGGAGGGAGAAATTGTCCCGGACATTGCATTCTCCTCTTTTTGCGATCTTCCTGCGATGATCAACTTTCACTCCTCCCCTGCAGAGAGGTAAGCATAATGATGTTTCGTTCTTTGCTCATTGCTGCAACCTGTATCCTGTCGGCGATGCCTGCCCGGGCACTCGATCTCGATAACGAAGCCCCGAAGGAGAATGCGCTGCCGGCCCAGATAATGATAGCGGCAGGGGCGGCCGATTCGCTCAACCGGAAGGGTTTGGCTGCGCTCGAAGAAAAGAACTATGAAACGGCGCAGGCCTGCTTTCAAAAAGCCCTCGACCTCATGCCCGGCTACAGCGATGCGCTGAATAACAGCGGGGTGGTAAAATTCAGGAAGGGCGATATAGCCGGTGCCCGGGAGATATGGCAAAACCTCGTTGCGCACGATCCGTCCTACGCGATCGGCATGTTCAATCTTTCACTGGTCCAGGTCCATGATTATGCGGGGACCGCGGCAATTACCCTTCTGGAAAGGGCGCTTTCGATCGATGAACATCTTATCGAAGCGCGGATCCGGCTCGGCTGGGCCTGGTTGCAGAAGGGGGAGAAGGGGAAGGCCCTCGCGGTACTTGCGCCCGCCTATAAGCAGTCGCCGAAATCTCCGGATGTGCAAAGTTACTTCGCATTTGCACTGATGGCAACGGGTGACACCGCGGGCGCCATTGCTGTTTGCAGGAAACATCCCGAAAACGGCGAGGCAATCAAGCTGCTCGGCCGGATAGAGCGGAACCGCGGGAACTATCCGGCAGCAATCGAGGCGCTTTCACAGGCGGAAAAAAAAGGTAACGATCCGTCGCTCCTGCAGGAACTTGCCGATGTGCAGATCGAGGCGCACCGGTATAAGGATGCCCTTGCCTCGCTTGCCCTGTATTTCGGCAGTCCGGTTGCGCATACGGCCGACGCCTACCTTCTTGCCGGGATTGCAGCCAAGGAAACCGGGGACCTTGCGTCATCGGAGGGGTATTTCATTCAGGGTTGCAGGTCATTTCCTGAAGATTACCTCCTGCGCTACAACCTCGGTCTGGTTTATTTTTTCGAAAATAAGTATGATTCTGCGGAAACGGCATGGAATGGTCTCGCCGATTCGTTGAAGGACCCGTCATTCCAGTATCTGAGGGCGATCAATGCCGAGCGTCGCGATAACGAGGCCGGAGCGGAAGTCTTCATCCGGCGGGCGCTTGCTATCGACAACCGCCCGGAGTTTCATGCATTCCTCGGCAAACTGCTTTTCCGGCGGGGCGACCACAAAGGTGCGGCCGAAGAGTTCCGGGCCGAGCTCAGGGCAAATCCCGACTTGCATGAGGCACAACTCGATCTGGCACTTTGCGAAAAATCCGGGCCGGAGCTTGCGACTGCTGCCCGGGAGCTCGAAGAACAACTGGGCTCATGTTCCGGTGATTCCTGCACCGGAATTACGCTTGAGCTTTCCGCAATTTATTACAGTTCCGGGGCAATCGATAAGGCGGTCAAGGTCCTTGCCGCGGTCAAAGAGTCGGCGCGGACCGAGCAGCTCTACCGGGTGCTCGCTCAATGTTACCGCGAAATGCATCGATGGAACGACGCAATAGCCGCCCTCGAAACAGCGGTTAAAAAGTACGGCAACCGGCCGGTGACGGGCTATGAACTTGCCGAAACCTGCCTCGACGCCGGTTTTTACGCAAAAGCAATCGATTACTACACGAAGCTCCTGGGGACCTGGCCCGATAATCCCTGGCGTCTCCATTACCAGCTCGGCTATGCCTGCCTCGAGATGGACGATCTCGCCCATGCGGCGGACTATTTCGAGCAAAGCCTGAAAGACCGCGACGACAATGTCGCGGCGAGGGGACTCCTCGCCTTTGTCTATAATCGCCAGGGAAGGGTGGACGAGGCCCGCGAACTCTGGCTGAAAACCGCCGCCGCCGACCCGACCAACGCCACGCTCTGGACAAATCTCGGCATTTCATTTGAAAAGGAAGGGCGGTACGAGGAAGCCCTTGCCGATTTCAAGAAGGCCGCAGAGATTTCGCGGGAAGATGCATCCCTTCAAATAAGCCTTGGCAACTGCTATGCGGTACTCAACAGATTCTCCGCGGCGCTTTCATGCTATAAAAAAGCGCTCTCCTCGCCGAAAAGGGAAATTGCCGCGTACGACATGTACCTCACCTGCACGAAAAACGGCAATGCCGACCGGGCGGGAGAGGCGCTCCAGATTCTTAATCTGGAGTTTCCCGCCTCTCCCTATACAAAGCGGGCGGCGGCCGAGGTTGCCCTCCGCAGCGGCGATACCGCCAAAACAATCGATCTTTTGACCGGTCTTTCCGACAAGGAGCCCAACGACTGGTTGACCCTTGCGAGGATCTATGCCGATCGGGGAGAGGTGCAGAAGGCGCAGGAGTGCCTCGACCGGGTTCCTGCAGGAGCTGCGTGGGAGCGCGACTGCGGGTCCGTAAGAATGGAACTGGCGTTCCGGAAGGGAGACTATGCCGAGGTGGTGCGATCGGTTATTGCGAGCGGGGATACCAGTTTTGCGGCCCGCTATAATCTCGCGCTCTCCTATTACCAGCTTGCCCGGTACCACGATGCGCTGCTCATTGCCGACACCCTGGCAGAGCGGACAAAAGGTCCCGACCGGGTTGACCTCTGCCGACTTGCGGGCAATGCGGCTTTCCGGCTCAAACAGTGGAGCGACGCGCTCGACTGGTATCTGCAGCTTTCCGATATGGAAGCCTCGAACCCGGTTGTCCTGTACAATTGTGCCGTCGCCTCCTACAACATGCGAAAATACGAGGATGCCTATTCTTACTATTCGCTGGCTCGCCACTACGACCCTACTATTCACAACGCCGATATTGAAGGGCGGCATGCCGCGACCCACGATACGGCATCTGCGGCGCCGCACCTCCGGGCGACCGATTCCCTGTACAATGCCGCGGTTACCCTGCAGATCACGGGCAACGATTCGGCGGCCAAAATACTCTACGATACGGTGCTTGCGCGGGACTCGCTTTACAGCCTGGCATGGAACAACCTCGGTTCCATCTATGGAAAGCGCGGAGAGGTCGATAAGGCCGAGGCCGCCTGGCTCAGGGCGGTTGCCGAGAAACGCACGAACCCGGAAATCTACGTGAACCTGGTAAACCTCTATATCGGCAACAGGCAGTTCGGGAAGGCGCGGCAATGGCTCATCAGGGGGCAGGGGTTCAATCCGGACAACGATCTTTTCAAGGATCTGAAGCAGAAGATCGTCGATGCCGAAAAGGCAGCTGCAGCTGCAAAGGGAAGCGATACCGCAAAATGAAAAGCAAACCCAACAGGAATCTCGATGCCGGGGCGCGTGCGAGACGGTTTGCCGGAGCACAGAACAAAAAGTCACCTTCCGGCAAGGATCGGGGAGCGCATAACCGCAATGATTTTGACGGCGGTCATCCCTTCCGGGAACGTCCTCCGGCTTTCTGATGACAATTCGGAATTCCCTTCCGCCGACCGGAATTCGTGTTAATTATTGAGAATCATCCCGGTTGAAAAAGCCACCATGAAGATGAGCCAGAGGTAGAGCAGAAGGTTATTGAGAATCATCTCGCTGACCGATGACTTTGCCTCTGCCGGTGCAGAGCCCTTTGCCTTTGCAGCACTCTTCCCGCGGGCAAAGTGCCGGTAAATGGAACGAAGGGTGAGAATGAGCAGAACTGCGCCCGTAATTTTAGCGATGATTGCCGCAAGGTCCATGGTATTCTCCGGAGTTACTGAGGTTCTTCGGCCGGCGGCGGATCCAGGTCGATTTTCGAAACCTTGACGCGCCGCGTTGCAATTTCAAGCCCATTCCACAGCAGGACGAATTCATACTGGCCTTCCTCAGGCAGCGGAAGACCGTTGATGTTCCCGCCGATTTCGATAACCGCCGTACGCTCCTCCGAGGCTTTTACCTCCCAGGGGGGGAGCTGCATCGAAAAATCCCCGTTTTCTTTCCTGAAAATCAGCTGCGCCGTTCCATTGGACGCTACATCGGTCATAGCCACGTAGATGGCGCAATTTCCATGCTTCGAAGGAAACCCGCCGCTTGAAACGCTGCTGAACGTGCCTGCCAGAATGCTCTTGCCGGAGTGGGCGTCACGATAATAATAATCGCACAGGATCATCGATAGTACAATTGGCTTCATTGGAACGCCTCTCCCGGAATGGAAAAAGATAAAATTACATCATTCCGGGGGGAGGGGAGCGGGGGAGGGGAGCTTAATTCAAATGCCTCTGGTGGGGAAACCTCGCTTCGCGGGTTTCCCCTGGTCGGAGCCGCGCAAAGCCGCGTCTCCGACACACCCCTTCCAGCGGAAGGGGAAGGCGATGTTTGCCTCCGGCAAACGCCTTTCCCCTCCCGCAACGCTCACATTAGGTAGAAAAAACACCGGAAAGCCAGGAAAAGCATAACCTGCAAATCAAAAGCGCGTGTGAATTAAGTCAACTGATGTAAAGCCTTCGGCATATTTGATGCATCAAAAAGGCGGGAGCAGGATAAGACCGACAGCTATTGAACTCATATTGGCAATAAGGGAAAGCACCGCTGCCCGGCGAAGAGGCAGATTGAGGAAAAACACGTAGGCTATGGCTTCCAGTATAAAAGCACCGATCTCGCCAACAAAGATACAAGCTATGTAAGAGCCGATATAGGCAGGCAGAACAAACCACAGGTAGGGAATAGTGGCGAAGGAGGCATAAAAGCCGGCAAACAGGCAACGGGTCCACCCAATTCGGCCCGGGGACAATTTAAACAGAAACCGAAGGAGAGCCAGGATCACGGCGGTCTCGACAATAACGGTGATCAGCATCGAGATCAGGAAGCGGGATTCAAAGGGAAAATTGGGGGGGAGATGGATCATGGGCGGTTTATCCCTTTGGGCTGGTTATCGCGAGTAAATGTTTCCGTTTTCGAGGTGCCTCCATTGAAATGAGTAATCCTTTTGGCGAGATATGCGGAAATGCCGCTTGAATCCCTGAAAAGCCTGTAGGACAGCTCTTCTGAGAATATTTTGCTGGAATCAAGTACCCAAACTGCAATCGGGTGAATATCCCTGCTGAGCATGTGCCATGGCGTAATCGTAATGCTGTCACCGGTGGTTTTCCTGGAAAGATTTCTCATAAAATTTTTAATCGATGGATTGTCAAGACCAGCAGAATCAAACCACGACTTCGCCGCCCATAAAAAATAAAAAAAGCCTTCACTCTCACCGCCGGCAAGGCATGAATCATTGTGGACAATATAAGGTATGCCTCCCCAATCCTCATTGTATTTTGAAGCGGCATACTGTGCTATGTAAATCTCGATTACCGCTATGTCGGGAAACGCCCCACAATTTTCAATTTTAACGCAGCGTGCTATCCGGTGAGCATGAACATCAGGAAAAATCACATCGGCGGATACAATAGAGGTGCATGCCATCAAAATCATCGCTATGTTCCCAATATCGAATGGCCTTTGTTTCATCATCCAGCCCTAATATAAGCAAATCAGTTGAGGTTAGTCTCTTTCGGCTGCTTATTGCGGGTAAATGTTTCCGTTTTTAAAGTACCATCCTGATAATGGGAAACCTTTTTAGCGAGGTAAACCGAAATACCGCTTTTATTCCTATAAAGTCTGTATGAAAGCTCCTCAGAGCGTAGTTTATCCGGATTAACGAATACCACCTGATCCAGTGGATTGATATCCGTGCTCAGTAAATGCAACGGAGAGCTATCAGTACTATCAAGTTCTGTCTTTGCAGGAAGGTTGTCTATAAATTCCAGGACCGGTATTTTTTCAAGGCCTACGTAATCGACCCATTGCTTTGGAGCCCAAAGAAAATAAAAATGTCCCCTCCTATCACTCCCCTGGGAAATGCACGAATTGTTACTGACAATATTCAGGGTTCCTCCGATTCCCCGCTCCTGGTTATAAAGCGGCCCAAAATCCCTTTTGAAATACTCAATCACCGCAATATTCGGAAATTCAGCGATGTTTTCAAATTTTACGCAGCGAGTAATCGAACGCCCATGAGGGAAGGCGATGTCCGCTGACCCGAGTGAGGTGCTCATCATAATAGCCATTACCATGAGCCCAACCCGAATTAAAGAATTCTTCATCATTCCAGCCTTCACTTATAGACTATGAAGCTTGAATTCCGGATGATCCATAGTATTAAACGATTCATTCTCTCTGAACGTTACATTCAATGAAGATGTCCTCGGTTCGATCACCGGCAAAAGCATCCTTAGCGCAATGAACAATGCCCCGGCAGCGGCCAGGATAGCCGGAAAGATAACTATCCCGGAGCTCAAGCTCGATTTTACTTGCGTAAAGAATGGCGCGGCCCCGGCAATGAGCGCCAGGCAGGTGAGGCCAAATGCAAAGGACGGTCTTCCGGGAAGCAGCATGAAGAGCGCAGCAAGGGTCACCGGCATGGTCATTTGGAAGAGAAACATGCCGATAAGAGTGAAAGCAGGATAGTGAGCGCCGAATGCAAGGAGGGGCGCGGACACGAGCAGTGCGGACGTTGCGGTTCCCAGCCACCCGTACCGGTCGGCGACGATGCCACCGAGCGCCTTGCCTGAAAAGGCAGCGCAGGCGATGAGGAACAGGACCTGCTTATGGTCGCCCCACGGAGCCGCCGCCCCGAAAGATACCAGGGACCGGATCGCAACTGAAAGCAACAGTAGCGCACCGATAAAGAGGGGCCACCTGACTATCATCGGCTTTTGTTGCGGTAAAGTATCACGGGCCTGCGTCTTGACCGAAACTACAGTCGTCGCCGCAACTGCAAGTAGAATTAAAAACGGCCAGGCCGTAATGGGTCCATTTCCGCCGATTATTGCTCCGATGGCGATTCCCAGGGCGCCTGGTGCCACAAACAGGCCGGGAGCGCTTGACCGGTTCGGCATCATCGTCAGGGCGACCGCGCCCCCGCCAACATGAAAAATGGCATTGCCGACACCTGCGAAGCAGACGGCAAGGACAGTATGGTTCGCAGATAGCGCAACGCCGACGCCGGTCAGAGCAGTGCCTAATGCGGCGGTGGCGGACGGTCTACGTACTTTGTCGGCGATCAGGCCGAAGAGGGGTTGCAAAGCGAAGGCAAGAGCGTTGTAGCCGATGACGAGCAGGAGATAGTCATTTCCGGAAAACTGCTGGCTCCATGCAAGACCGAACACCAGTGCCGCACAGGCGGTATCGACAAGGCCGTGCGTTGCTCCATAGAGAAGAAGCACAGACCGGTTTCCTGCAGGAGTGCTCACAATGCGATTGCCTCAAATTATTCGGATGAATATAGGCTGATGCCTCCGGTGGACCTCTTTCAAATATTTAGAGTCAGGCTATCTTGGTTGGAAATTTTCTATGATCCAGAATTCGGGATTGCAATAATCATTATTGTCGATACAGGCGCAAGAATTTTTTGAGGTCATTAAAGGTTGGATGCCTGCTTCCCCTGGCTCCTCTGCCTCACCCATTTATCGGTCTGAAAATATTGTCTCCAATCCCGAAATACCTATTATTTATTTTATCTCACCAAGGGCTTCCTTTCATTGAAAATCCATGCATTCCTAAAGTGAGAAATATTTAACAGTTTCAGGAATAATTGTTCAATCCCGAAATTCGTTGTCCGCAAATGTATGAAATCGACGATATTGGGAAGTAATTATTGGAACACTATTTGCATATTTTCGCGTAAATGAGAACGGAAAAGAATCCGGGATGAAAAAAAGTCTCTCGGCGAACGTTCCTCTACTCCGCCGGCATGATGGGTGGTCTCATGGGCGGGGGAGGGGAATCTATTGTCAATAAGATAAACTCCTATGCCAACCCGCCGATCCCGATACGGCCCGGGGTGTGGTCGACGATGTGAACCTTAACGGTCATCTACAGCAACGCTGCCAGGAGGATCAAGTTCGCTGGTTGCGGGTCAGCCGGGCCCCAAGGCGCAGTTATTATTGGACGATCAAAAAGCGTTCCTGCCGCTGCCGACCACACCGTTCGAGGCGTGCCGCAAGTTTTCGACGGCGGCCAGTTCGTTGTCCCTGGTGCGGTTTGACGGGAATGATTATTCGGTGCCGGTGCGCTGGGCGCATCATCCGATTGTGGCCAAGGGTTATTTTGACCGCGTCGTGTTGTGTGGCGACGGCAGCGAAGTCGCACGGCACTCACGGATCTGGGAGGACGAGCAAGTCTGCTTTGAACCGCTGCATTATCTGGCGTTGCTGGAGACCAAGCCGGGCGCCTTTGATCATGCCCGGCCGCTGATGGGCTGGACGTTGCCGGAGTGTTTCCTGTTGTTACGCCGCCGCCTGGAAGCGGAACGTGAAGGCGACGGCACGCGGGAATATATCAAGGTGCTCCGTCTGCTGGAAAAGCATTCATTGCCCCAGCTGCGTCGGGCCGTGGAACAGGCGTTGGCCGTTGGGGCGATCACCCGCGATGCCGTGGCCCAGTTCCTCTATCCCCGGGAAGACTGGGGTGCCACGCTGTTCTCACTGGATGGTCATCCCCATCTGCGGCACGTCCATGTGGCCGCGCCGAATCTGGCATCATATATGGACCTGGTCGGAGGTGTCGCATGAGCAAAAATCCCGCCGTGCTCCTGCTGGAGCATCACTTGAAAGAACTCAAACTGCCGACCTTCCTGCGCGACTACGACAGTGTCGGGGCCGTGTGCAGCCAGGAACGCTGCGATTATCCGACCTATCTGTTGCGGTTGGCCGAACGGGAGCTGATCGACCGCGAACGCCGCGCCACCGAACGGCGGATCAAGGAAGCCGCCTTCCCAGTATTGAAGACCATCGAGACCTTCGACTTCGCCGCCCAACCATCGATCAACGAACCCTTGGTGCGCGAACTCCTGCGTGGTGAATATATCTCCAAACGAGAAAATTTATTACTGGTCGGGAATCCTGGGACTGGCAAAACGCACCTCGCCAGTGCGCTGGGCTTCGCCGCCTGCACGCAAGGCAAGCGGGTCCGCTTCATGACCACCACGGGCTTAGTGACGCAGTTGCTCGAACAACGCGAAACCCGGACCCTGCAACGGCTGCACAAACAACTGGAGCGACTGGACGTTCTCTTGTTGGACGAACTCGGTTACGTCCCGTTCTCCAAGACCGGGGCGGAACTGCTTTTCGATGTCGTCAGCCGGGCCTATGAACGCACCAGCCTGATCGTCACCACCAATCTGCCCTTCGAACAATGGACCGAAGTGCTGGGCAGCGAACGGCTGACGGGCGCACTGCTGGACCGCCTGACCCACCGGGTTCACATCTTGGAAGCCAATGGCGAGAGCTACCGGCTGACGGATGCCAGCAATACGGGCCGAGTCGAGCG